>JAIORE010000043.1 GCA_021108315.1 Candidatus Cloacimonadota bacterium | reverse complement strand
CTATTATTACAGCAGATATAGTCAATATATTTTACATTATACTACAAACACACCCATTGTGTTTTTCTTATATCAACTTGATAATCAACCACCAACGATCAACTCTTCGTAGAACCAAAACCATTTTCAGAACGCTGTGATTCTGGTAAAATATCTGTTTCCTGAATTTCCATTATTTCATGCTTGGCAATTACCATTTGAGCAATTCTTGAAAAAGGTTTCACCACAAAATCGCTTTCACCGAAATTAAAAAGGATTACTTTAATTTCTCCTCGATAATCGGAATCTATTGTCCCGGGTGAGTTCAAAACACCAATCTGATGTTTAAGAGCTAAACCACTTCTTGGTCTAATCTGAGCTTCAAAACCATCTGGTAAACTCATTGCAAAGCCGGAAGGAATTAAACTGAGTTTTCCAGGATTGATAATTATATCACTTTCATTCGCTGAAAAAATATCGTATCCGGCTGCATGTGAAGTCATTCTTCGAGGAAGTTTTGTTGATTTGTTAAGTTTTTGGATTTCTACTTTTATCATTGGATATTAATTTGAAAAAGAAATAATTATAACTAATATTTTCTGGTTAAAATAAAATCTGCAAGCATATTAAGAAGATAGGCTTTTTCTTTATATGGTTCGAGTAAAGATTTTGCTTCTTTGATAAGTTTCTCAGCCATGGCTTTTGATTTTTCCAAACCATAAACGGATGGAAAAGTTGCTTTGTGAACTTTGTTATCTTTACCAATACTTTTTCCTAAAGTCTGTTCATTGCCTTCAATATCTAAAATATCATCCACAATTTGAAAAGCTAATCCAAGTTTTTCACCAAAAAGTTCAAGATTTTCTCGTTTTTTTCCCGGAACATCGGCAAGATAACAAGCAAAGCGAATTGGTAATTTGATTAATCTACCTGTTTTATTTTTATGAATATATTCTAATGTCTTTGCCGAAACCTTTTTGGATTCACTTTCAATATCAATCATTTGACCGGCAATAAGCCCTGTATATCCAGCTTCCTGAGCAAGTTCTTTTATTAATTTTTTCTTTAATGATTCGTCTAATTCGGATTCAGCCATTAATTCAAAAGCATAAACTAATAAGGCATCACCGGCAAGAAGGGCAATACTTGAGCCATAAACTACATGGCAAGTTTTGCGTCCTCTCCGATATTCATCGTTATCAATTTCCGGTAGATCATCATGAATTAAAGTATAGGTATGCAACATTTCAATAGCTGCTGCAATAATGAGGACATCCTTCAATTTATTATCGAAAAGAAGGTAAGTATTAATTAACAAATATGGTCGTAATCTTTTCCCACCGGCAAATAATGTATGTCGGATAGCTTTGTGAATAAGCTTAGGATACTCGTCTTTTCTTGGTAAAAAACGATCAATTTCAATATTTACTAATTCTCTTTTTTCTTTTATGTCTTTTTTTAGGAGAATTTTATTTTTCTGCATTAGTTCCCCGAGATTGTAAATTGTTATTCATATTCTCCGAAAGAATTTCTATTTTATTCTCAAAATCAGAAATTTGAGATACACACTTCTGAATCAACTTCGATCCCTCTTCAAATAATTTAATTACATCTTCCAGTTCTTCGTCGCCTTTTTCGAGAGTTTGGACAATATTTTCCAGTCTTATTAGAGATTTTTCAAATTTCATTATTTTTCCTGTGGTTTTTAATGGATTTGCAAACAGCTTAATTCAAACTTATTTAGCTTTTTGTTAAAATAATATCTTCTTTGGATTTGTTCAAATATTTATATGGATTTCTATATTTACCATAACGTAAGACTTCATAATGAAGATGTGTTCCGGTAGTTCTACCTGTTCTGCCCATATAGCCGATAATTTCCCCACGCTTTACTGTTTGCCCATGTTTAACAATGATTTTTTGAAGATGAGCATATTTAGTTTCATAACCAAATTTATGTTTCAGTTTTACGTATTTACCAAGATTTTTTTTTCTTCTGGTATTTGCGACAACTCCATCTGCGGTTGCATATATACAAGTATTTTTATTATTTGCAATATCTAATCCGTAATGAAAAATACGTCTTTTGGAAATTGGATGAATTCTCCATCCGTATCCATCCGAAATTCGACCATAAGTTGGATAAATTGAAGGAGTATTTCTAAAAAGTGATTCTTTTAACTGGATATTCTCTAACAATTCCAAATGTGTCTGGTAATCAAAATCCAATTTATTTGTTGTTTGAATAAGCTTATTTGCGACTAAATTATATTGAATATTTAGTTCTTTATTATAATCAAAAAATGAAGTGTCTATTCTGGGAAAACCACCTATACCTAATTCTCTAATATCTTTTTTAATTTTTTTAAAGTTTTGATCAACCCGCATCTGATCTTCCCAATCTTCCATATTTTTTAACTTAATATTTATGGAATCAATAATATTAGATAAATTACTCAATTTCTGCTTTAATAGATCATTCTCATTTAGAACTTTTTGGGCTTGTACTATTTTATTTTGATTGTTATAAATATAAACAAGTGAAAAGGTAAAAAGAATAAAAAAAACAACGGCAAATACCCCAAATAGCAAACCACTGTTCTGCGGTAACCGCAAATTTACAGTTTTCTGCGTATCTGCTTTAGATAATGTTAAATGCCACCCTTTATTCTTCAATATAATTTTCCTCATTTTAATATATCAAAAAAAAAAAAGAGTTTTAAATGTCAAGTATTTTGATTAGTTAGGCTAATTATTGGGTACTTACAAGCAATTTGAACACTATTCGTTCAAGCAATATTTATACTGCATATAAAAGAAAAGTTGACGAATTCAACAAAAAAAAATTGGTAACGTTAAACGTTTAATTATACTGTAAGTTAGTAATATTTAACCAAAATTTTAAAGACGGAGAAAATAATGACAAAGATTAAAAACAATCCTCTAATTTGGGAAGCAAGAGTAGGAAAATACCATGCAATTCCATTTGACAAGATAAAATTAGAACATTTTATGCCGGCTGTTGAAGAAGCACTAAAGATAGTTCGCGAGAATGTCACACAAATCAAAAACAATACTGCATTACCTGATTTTGAAAATACAATAGTAGCGTTATATAGTTCCAGTGAATTTCTGGATGAAGTTTCAAATGTATATTTTAATTTGATGGGATCTGAATCAAATGATGAATTCAAAGCTTTAGCTCAGAAAATTGGTCCTTTACTTTCCGAACTTCATAATGAAATAACAATGGATCCTGTAATATTTGAAAAATACAAAACAGTTTATGATAAAAAGGATACTTTGAATTTAAGCAAGGAAGAAAAAAGATTGTTAGAGATTAACTACAAATCATTTGTTAGAAATGGAGCTCTTTTAGAAAAAGATAAAAAAAATAGAATAAAAGAAATTGATATGGAATTGGCAAAAATTTCTCCTCAATATTCCCAAAATGTTCTCAGTGCGACCAATGCCTATGAATTATATATTACGGATATAAATGAATTGTCCGGTTTACCGGAATCAGCATTGCAAGCTGCAAAATTTTTGGCAAAACAAAAAGGTAAAAAAGAGGGTTGGATGTTCAATCTTCAGGTGCCAAGTATTCAGCCAATTCTTGGATATGCAGATAATAGAGAACTTCGTAAAAAGATAACTTTGGCGTTTTCTTCAAGAGCGTTCAAAGATAAATTTGATAATAGAGATTTAATAAAAAAAATAGTTGATCTACGTTTTGAGCGAGCCCAAATTCTTGGTTATAAAACTCATGCTCATTTTGTTTTGGAAGAAAGAATGGCAAAATCACCCGATGAAGTAATTAGATTTATTGACGAACTCAGCGGAATTGCAATGCCTTATGCAAAAAATGATGTTGCCGAACTACAAAAAATTGCCAAAGAATTAGATAATATCAGTACAATTGAATCCTATGATGCAATCTATTACAGCAATAAACTAAAAAAACAAAGGTTTCACTTTGATGAGGAAGAGGTTAAGCCATATTTCAAAATGGAAAATGTTATCGCTGGGGCTTTTGAAATTGCAAAAAAACTCTATGACTTGAATTCCGCAGAATTAAATGATATTCCGATTTATCATGAAGATGTGAAAGTCTATGAAGTAACAGATATAGACCAGAATTATATTGGTTTGATTTATTTGGATCTTTTCCCGAGAGAAACCAAACGAGGTGGAGCTTGGATGACTAATTTTCTTACACAGGGTTTAACTCATGGAGAAATATATCGTCCTCAAGTAGCGATCGTAGCAAGTCTTACACCATCAACAGACAAAACCCCATCATTATTAAGATTGAGCGAAGTAGAAACGGTTTTTCACGAATTTGGTCATGCTTTACATGGTTTGCTTTCTGATTGTAAATATTCTTCAATAGCAAGTCCGAATGTTTATTGGGATTTTGTAGAATTACCTTCCCAAATAATGGAAAACTGGGCTATAGAGAAAGAAGGTCTTGATGTTTTTGCTAAACATTATCAGACAGGTGAAAAAATTCCTGCTGATCTTGTTGAAAAAATACATAAAGTTCAGAATTTTCAAGCAGGTTCACAAAATATTCGTCAAGTTAGTTTTGGCGTTTTGGATATGGCTTGGCACAATGTAAATCCTTCAAATATCAAAGATGTTGGAGAATATGAGCAAGAAGTTTTAAAAGAATACATTCTCTATCCAAAAGATCCTGATAAAAATATGTCTTGTAGTTTTGGACATATTTTTGGGGGAGGATATTCAGCAGGATATTATTCTTATAAATGGGCAGAAGTACTGGAAGCGGACGCTTTTGAACTTTTCAAAGAAAAGGGAATTTTTGATAAAGAAACTGCTACTTCATTCAGGAATAATATTTTAGCAAGAGGCAATACGGAGCACCCTATGGATATTTATTTGAAATTCAGAGGTAAAAAACCTGATTCAAAAGCACTGCTTAGAAAATCCGGATTATTATCTAAATAAGGTTCAATTTAGAGGTGATTAAAACCATCTCTTTTACTTAAATTGAAAATACTTAGCTTGGGTTAATTGGCAAAGTTAGAAATTTCAAGAACCATTGAATCGGCTTAAATATTTGTGATGAAAAATATAATTGTGAAAATAATGGCGGGGGAGAACGTGAAAATATTAAATTTGTTTATTGTAATTGTTTTACTTGGAATACTACTTTTCGGATGTAGTTTTCAAGAAGCTGAACTAGGCACAAAGAAAAATCCTATCAAAATGTATTTTGTTCCTTCAGTAGAAGCCGGAACAATTATAACCAGTGGACAAGAAATCTCTGATCATTTGGAAAAAGAAACCGGTTATTATTTTAAAATAGCAGTTCCTACCAGCTATGCTGCTGTAATAGAAGCTCTTGGAACAAAAGAAACGGATATTGCTTGGTTGGCGACTTTTGGTTATATTCTGGCGAATGAAAAATTTGATGCGCAAGTAGCTCTTACAACTATTCGACATGGATTAGACAAATATAGAGGTCAATTTTTGGCAAAAGTAGATTCGGAAATAAATTCTATTGAAGATATCGAAGGTAAGGTAATTGCTTATACAGATGCTGCTTCTACTTCAGGTCATATTTATCCATCTGCAATTTTAGCTCAAAATAAGATCAAACCAAAAACTGAATTTTATGCTGGTGGACACCCCATGGCTATCCTTGCTGTTTTACAAGGTAGAGCAGATGTTGGCTGTACTTATTGGTCTCCCAAAAATAAAGCCGGTGAGATCAGAGATGCTCGCCAAAAACTATTAGAAACACATCCAGATATAGAGAAAGAAACTAAAATAATTGGGTTTACGGAATGGATTCCCAATGATACAGTTACATTCCGAAAAGGTATTCCAACTGAAATAAAAGAGAAAGTTGTACAAGCACTTTTAGATTTTGCAAATTCCGATGAGGGTCATGAAATACTTCTGGAACTTTTTAATATTGATAACTTCAAAAGAGCGAAGGATTCAGATTACGATGTTGTTAGAGAAGCATTAAGAGCTTTAGATAAAGAAGCTTCAGCAGTGTTGAAATGAAATCAGGGAGAAAGGGAAGAACGGAAAACGGAAGAAAACCTGAATATCCAATATCCAACACGGAATGTCCAAATATGAAGGAAAAAAGTAAAAATCAATGCGAAGTCAAACTTCATAATGAAATAAAATAAGGAATTATGAAAAATATCATAACTATCAAAAAATTGAACAAATTCTATCATGGAGATGTTCATGCACTCAATAATATTGATTTGGAAGTAAAAGAAGGAGAATTTGTAATTCTACTTGGCTTATCAGGTTCAGGAAAATCCACTCTTTTGCGTTGTTTAAATAGACTTATCGAGCCTACAAGTGGAGAAATGTATTTTTATGATAAAAATATCATAGCTGCAAAAGGAAGAGAATTACGCGAAATTCGCAGACACAATTCAATCTAGTAAAAAATCTTTCAGTACAAACCAATGTGCAAACTGGGAAATTAGGATATTCATCAATATTTAATTCATTGAAATTTCCTTACAACAAAGATGATGTAAAAGTAGCGTTGAATAATCTTGAACGAGTGGGACTTGCGGAATTCTCCCAAAAGAAAGTAAAAAATTTGAGTGGTGGGCAGCAACAAAGAGTTGCAATTGCTCGAACACTTATGCAATCTCCTCGTCTAATTTTGGCAGATGAACCAGTTGCCAGCCTTGATCCTTCTACGGCAGATAGTGTTATGAAATATCTCGGTGAACTAAATAAGAAAGATAAAATAACTGTAGTTTGTTCATTGCATTTCCTTAGTTTAGCTCGTAAATATGGTTCCAGAGTGATTGCTCTCAAAGATGGAGAAATTGTATTTGACGGTACACCAAAAGAAATTGATCAAGCTAGATTTGAACAAATTTACGGTGAAGATACCGAAGAGGTGGAAATCAGATGAAACACTTCCAAATCGTAATGAAAACAATTTTAACCGATCTATTATTTTGGTTATTTTTCTTTAGTAGCATTGCTTTTTTGATAATTGAATGGGATTTATTAACAAGAATTCCTCTAAGTTGGATAGTGATAATTTCAATGATTTTTACAATTATCTTTTTCTTTGCAAAAGATTCTATTGGTCGAAGATTATTTTATCAGCAAAAATCCATTAGAAAAAAATGGCATAAAACATTTTGGGGTTGGCTTGTTTTAATTTCATCTTTCTTAACTTTTATTGTAGGATATAACATAGTTCAGGTGGATTTGTATAAGCTTTTTACAAAAATGAAAAATGCTGGTGGAATCGCCTCAGGATTATTTGATCCGAATATTACTAGTTATAAAGTTACTAAGGATAATTTGGATAGCTTAGATAAAACCGCAATCAATGATGAGGTTCTGGAAAAAATAAAAAAAATTAAGTATAAATCTTTTTTTAGTAAAAAATCTTATAAGAAATATCTTAAAAAACTACTTGGTAAAGCAGAATATAAAAAAAACCAGAAAATAATTATCGAAAATACCAGCAAGAATCATAAGATGCTTTTTAAGGCTTTAGCAGCTTTGGCTGAATCTATTTTTTTGGCTTTGTTAGCTACCCTTTTTGCGATACCTTTTGCGTTTGTTTTTAGCTTTTTTGCCGCTCGAAACCTAATGCCCAAAACATTTCTGGGAAATTCCATTTATATCTTCATCAGAACCTTAGCTACTTTTTTTCGCTCCATAGAAGCCATTGTTTGGGCAATAATCTTTTCGGTCTGGGTTGGAATCGGACCATTTGCCGGTATGCTTGCTTTAATGATCCATTCAGTAGCAGCTCTCACCAAACTTTATTCCGAGCAGATCGAGAATATTGATGTGGGACCGGTAGAAGCCATCACGGCAACAGGAGCAAAAACTTTACAAATCTGGAATTTCGCAGTTGTTCCTCAGATTCTCTCACCTTTTTTAGCTTTTACGATTTATCGCTGGGATATAAATGTACGTATGTCAACAATCGTTGGTTTTGTCGGTGGTGGTGGAATCGGATTGCTTCTCCAACAGCAGCAGCAAATGTTACAATGGCAAAATGTCGGTTTGGTCATCTGGCTTATCGCAATTGTAGTGTGGATAATGGATATGGTAAGTGCGAAAATTAGAGAAAAGTTATTGGAAGCTTAAAAACAGTGAATAACTAATAATGAATAGTGAATAATAAAAAAAATGCAAGACAAAGCTTTTTGATTGAATATCTAATATTGAAAATTGAATATTTCGCGTGTTCCCTCTGTTCTGTGGTTATTTTTTGTTCGTTTTGTTTGTTTTGTTCGTTGCTAATTATTTAGAATTATTTGTGTTAGGAGTATAATGAAAATCGAAGCAATAATTTTTGATCTTGATGGGACTCTGATAGATTCTATGAGTATTTGGCAGGAAATTGATGTAGAATTTCTAAAGAAACGAGGGATACAAGTTCCTAAAGGTTTGTTTGAAGATGTGTCAGGTGGAAATAGCTTTCCTGAAATTGCTAAACATTTCAAAGAAAAATTCAAACTTTCTGAATCAATTGAAGAAATAATGAAAGAATGGGTAGAAATGACAATTTTCCATTATAAAAATACTATTTCACTAAAACCGGATGTACTTGAACTACTAAAATTATGCAAAGCTAAAAATATTAAATTAGGAATCGGTACAAGTAATAATGACCAGCTTACAGAGATTGTGCTTGAAAAAAACAGAATAAAAGATTATTTTCAAGCTATTGTAACCGGAGATTCAATCACCAATGGAAAACCATTCCCGGATATTTTTCTAAAAACAGCGGAAAAATTAAATGTAAAACCTCAAAATTGTCTGGTTATTGAAGATGTTTTTGTGGGAATACAAGCAGCTAAAAATGCCGGAATGACAGTATTTATGATATTTGATGAACATTCTATACATGAACATGACAAAATGTTAGAAATTGCAGATTTTTATGCAAAAGATTATAGAGAGATTATTGAAGAAGTGAAAAATTTGATATGATATTTTCACCTCATTTGTTAGAATGCTGTGAACGGCGTATTGTTTTTTGATTTTGCGTTCTACTCCTGAAAAGGTGTGAGTAATAAATATTTCAGTTAGACTTGCTTCATAACTAAGTGTGAAGCGAGAATGACGGCTGATTGCCGAATAATTTTCGAATCACATTCTCTTCGTTCATAGCGATTCAAATCTTATTCTAAAAAATCAAATCATCTTTTCTAAATATTTCAACTATTCTTTCGGCAGTTTTACCATCCCAATATTTTGGAATTGTACCTTTTTTCGTTTCTCCGTTTAATATCTCTTTTGTAGCTCTTATGATATCACCTGTTTCCAGTTTTACTAATTGGTTAGTTCCTTCAGATATGGTAATTGGACGTTCCGTATTCTTTCGTAAAGTAAGGCAGGGAATTCCAAAATAAGTTGATTCTTCCTGTATTCCACCAGAATCTGTAAGAATGAATTTTGCATTCATTTGCAATTTCATAAAATCATAATAGCCGATAGGATCTAATAATATAAGATTTTCTATACTTTTTACTTTATCCTCCAAACCGAACACTGAAATTTGTTTTCTGGAGCGGGGATGAATTGGAAAAATCAATTTAATATCTTTTCCAATCTCTTCAAAAGCATTAAGGATTGTTAAAAATCTTTCCTTGTTATCTACATTAGATGGTCTATGCAAAGTAATCAGCGCATAATCATCTTTGGTTAGATTATTTTCTTCTAAGATATTAGATTGCTTTGCTTTTTCTTTATATTGAATTAGTGAATCAATCATTATGTTACCAACAAAATAGATTTTATCTTTTGGTTTCCCTTCTTTAAGAAGATTTTCATCTCCATCAGGTGAAGGTGTTAGTAAATAATCAGAAATTGTATCGGTAATTATACGGTTAATTTCTTCGGGCATTGTTTTAGCAAAACTTCTCAATCCTGCTTCCAAATGAGCAACTGGAATATGAAGTTTTACAGCATCTATAGCACAAGCTGCCGTACTGTTCACATCACCTGCAACAATTACCAAATCCGGTTTGTCCTCGAAAAGAACCTCTTCATATTTAATCATTATTTTTGCAGTTTGATCTCCATGCGTACCGGAACCGACTTCTAAGTATTCATCCGGTACAGGCATTTGCAGATCATCGAAAAAGAATTTACTCATTCTTTCATTATAGTGTTGTCCCGTATGAATCAATTTTATTTCAAATTCATTGGGAAACTTTTTAAATTCTTTGTAGAGAGGAGCCATTTTCATAAAATTTGGTCGTGCTCCAACGATCAGATGAATTTTTTTCTTTTTTAAATTTGAATTTGTTGTCATTTATTTCTCCTACATTTTTTTTAGTAATTTTATATATTTCAAGGACTTAGTGACGACTAAAGAATTAAATCTCGCAAAGACGCTAAGACTCAATGAAAAAATTTAACATTTCCAAGACAAACTTGGGAACGAAAAAAGATACTTTTCGAGTATTCATACATAATGAAATGTGAAAAGTAAGCGACTCCCTCGCTTAGCATCAAGACGCTTGATGCACTCCAAAGCTATGAAAAGAGTTTCTGAAGGAGCGAGAACTATGCCAAATTTCTGAATCCAATCCTTTCTGCAAGAAAAAAATAGGTCGTTGATGGTTGATAGTTATCATATTCATTTCAAATCTCTGAATAAAAAATACCGGAAAACATATGGGCAGGTACTTACTATCCACCATATTAAATTATATGTAACTTTTTGTTACACAAGAAAACAAAGTTGACAAATAAACACAAAAACAACTTTTTGTTACATATTTATAAATTCTTATGCGGAGTTGATTATGATAAATTCAATCAATGAAACTTTGGCTTCTTTCTCAATCCAAAAAAATAAATTTACCAGCAGAATTTTAACTGAAATAAATTACAATGAAAGTAAAATTATTGAGATTATTGGTAATACAGGTTCAGGAAAATCATTTAATTTCCAAAGATTGAAAGTTGAGTTGCAAAAAAGATCAATAGATTTTAATATTTTTATTCCCAAGATATTCAGGTATAATCAAGTTAAGGATATAATACACAAAATTTGTGATATTTCAATGCAAAATTTGAATAAATTATTTAGAAGTGCAGTTGAATTAAATCTCACAAATCGTTATGATCTATTTTATTATCTAACTGAGAATTTATCACAGAAGAAATGCTTTAAAAGTACAACTTTAATCATTTATGAATGTTCATCTTTAGATCGGTATTCTCTCGATTTTATTCAATATCTTGTGCAATATAATATGTCGGAAAGCATAATCTTTATTACTTTTACGCGACAGGAAACTTTTCCATTTTCATTAAAACTAAATATAGAAATTCCCTCAAAAGAAGATATAATAGGGATAATAAAAACTGTTTTTCCATCTGGAGAAAGTGATTTTCAAATGGAAAGTGAAATTATTTGTAGTATTTCAAAAGGAAATTTATTTGTGATTCGGCATATTTTGGAAAATTTCCTTAAAGAAAAGGGTAAAATTGATCTGGAAAAATATTTAGAGAAAAAAATTAATTTAGATACGATTTATAAAGAAAAAATTAAAAATATTTCTCAAGAACAACTTAATCTTTTATATACAATTTTCTTCTTCGATACAAAAGCTGATGTAAACTCATTAAAGAAAATACTGGGTAGTTCTTTCAAAAAAAAGAACTTGGAATCACTTCAAAAAAAGGATCTTATATTTATGGTGGATGACAAATATTTAGTAAAAAAAGTATCCTCAGTTCAAAATTTGATTGAAAAATTAAGTACTAAAGATATACACAAAATTGTTGAACCTATTACTAACATTCTTGATAAATCCATTCAAACAGATTTCTTATTGAAAATGGACCTATATGAAAAAAATAATACAAATAAATTAACCGATTACCTTAAAAGAATTTATGATTATCCAAACCTGATTAGTATTTATAAAAAAATCGTAACAAAACAAAAAAAGCACTGTGAAAAGTTAGAATCATTAAGATTGTTAGGTATTTATCATACGGAAGTTGGGGAAAACGAAAAAGCAACAGATTATTTTCGGGATGCTATGAAATTATGTATAAAGTATGAATTACCAATGGAAGATACTGTATATTATTTGGCAAAAAGTCTTGTTGCAATGAATTCGTCTACTTTTGCTCTTGAAATCATTAAAAAATATTCACCAATAACTATTCAAAAGGAATGGAAATGGAAATTGATAATGTTAAAGGCAAAAATTCTCATGGAAAACGAGCAATTTGATGATGCAAAATCAGAAATCAACCAAGCAAAACAAATTACATCCATGATCAATGATAGATTAAAGCGTAATAATATGCGTGCTGAAACAAAAAAAATGAGTGGATTAATATCTTATTATAATAATGAGTTAACGAATGCAAAAAAATCTTTTGAAGAGGCTGAAGAACTCTATAAAATAACAAATAATATCGAAGGACTTGCTGCGATTTATAATAATTTGGGAGGAATATCTATTTTCCGAGGAAAATGGAAAGATACCAAAACTTTGTTTAAAAAGAGTTTGAAATTAGAAAAAGAGCGTTATAATTTAAATGGAATTTCTTTTTGCTATAATAATCTCGGTAGTTTGTGGGGAGATCAAAATAATTATGAGAAAGCAATTTTTTACCTGAATGAAGCCTTAAAAATCCAGAAACTGCTTAGTGATAGTTACCAAATTTCCACTTTCCATTTTAATATCGGTTTAACCTACAAAGATCATGGTGAATATGAAAAAGCGATCGAATCTCTTAATCAATCGTTACAAATAGCCGTGAACTTTAAACTTTATAAGAGTGTGGATGCTGCTCTTAATGCTATGGGAGCAATATATTTCAAATCCGGAAATTGGACAAAAGCCATAGAATATTATAAAGATGCGATCGAAAAATCAAAAAAGAATAACTTCAGTTTGGGAATGTGTGAATCTTACAACAATCTGGGAGAACTTTATGAAAAACGGGGTGAATACAATCTGGCTTTTGATTATTATCAAAAAAGTAATGATATTTTAAGCAATATTTCTGATGATTTTCTCAAAGCTGTTGTGCACGGAAATATTGGCAGTGTTCTTACCATGATGCATAAATATAGGGAAGCTTATGGGTATCTAATAGAAAGCCATGATTTTTTTAAAAACATAGAAGCTAATGTCGAATTAACAGAAGCATCTCAAAAATTAGCGTATTACTTTATGTCTACTCGAAATATTGAAAGTGCGGATTATCATTTAAAAATTTCAGAGGAATTAGCTACCGAAACTAATGATGAATTTAGATTGGGAAGAGCCTACTATTTAAGAGCTTTATTAGAAAATAAAAATTCCTCAAAGGCTATAAGTTATCTGGAAAAGGCAAGTGAAATTTTTGTGAAAACAAATAACAATTTTGATCTTGCTATCTCACAATATGAATTTGCTTCACTTCTTTTTCAAGAAAAAGATTGGGAGCAAGCTCTTCAAATTCTACATGAAAACCGCAAAATAATAAAGAGATTTAATGCAATAAACCTCTTGGAAAAAAATGATCTATTAATCCAAAAAATTAAAAAGAAATATGAAAAAGAATTAAAAGAATCACGACAGCAAGATTCTATGTTAAATGATTTTTATGAAATTACTCAATTTTTGAATTCTATTTCTGTTTTTGATACTTTATTGAATCAATCTTTGGATAGAATTGTAGATTTTGCAGATGCTAACGGAGGAGTTTTTTGTTTATATAATAACCAATTAACCACTGATTCATGGGAATATGTTCTTACTAATAATTTTTCAGTAAGTAATCATTTTTATCCTGAAATTATGAATGTTATTCAAGAATGTTTTGATGAGAATGTTGTGAAAAATATTAAACAACCTCAATTTGCACCTGAGTTTAACAATATAATCGCATTTCCTTTGAGTATCCGTAATGAGAAAATGGGAGTGATCTGCCTATTTATAAAAGGTGGTTCGTATTATTTCAGCGAAAAAATGATGAATTTGATCAATGCGCTTTGTAACCAGATAGTTGTTATCATAGAAAATATCTCATTTAAAAGTTTAGAACAAAGCCATGCTGTAATACGTGAGGAACTTGCCTCTACAAACCTGTTCACAAATATTATTGGTAAAAGTTTGGAAATTCAAAAGATTTTCAAAATGATAGATAAAATCAAGGATACGCCTACAACTATACTTTTGGAAGGTCCCAGTGGAACCGGAAAGGAACTGATCGCTCGAGCAATTCATTTCACAAGCAATAGACGAAATAAAAGATTTGTCGCTCAATATTGCGGTGCATTACCGGAAACTTTGTTGGAAAGCGAACTTTTTGGACACATAAAAGGTGCTTTTACGGGTGCTTCTCAAGATAAGAAAGGATTATTTGAAATTGCCAACGGAGGTACTTTTTTCTTGGATGAGATTGGTGATGTAAGCCTTTCGACTCAAGCAAAACTTCTTAGATTTTTACAAGAGGGAGAGATAAAGAGAGTTGGTTCAACCATAACGGAAAATGTAGATGTTAGAGTTATTTGTGCCACAAATGTTAACCTGAGAGATAAAGTTAAAAATGGAGATTTTCGGGAAGACCTTTTCTATCGTTTAAATGTAATTAGAATAGATGTTCCGTCATTAGACAAACGTAAATCCGATATTCCACTTCTTACTATTCACTTTCTTGATAAATATTGTGCAAAAATTAATAAACATGTAAATGGAATTACCGATGAAGCTATGAAGTATTTGATCAGCTACAAATGGCCAGGTAATATCCGTCAACTCGAAAATGAGATAGAAAGAGCCGTAACTCTTGCAGATGCTGATTCTTACATTAAAGCATCCGATCTATCAGAAGAGATCTTTCACTATAGCAATATTAAAGAAACTATCAACCTTTTAGACGATATTCAAGCTCCTGCAAATAATGACTCAATGAAAGAAGCAGTAGAAAAATTAGAAATTCAGATGATACGTCAAGCTCTCGAAGAGACTGGCTGGAATCAGACTCAAGCAGCAAAAAAACTTAAATTGAGTAGACAGGGGCTTATTAAAAAATTGCACCGTTATAATTTGGAAAAGTAAAATTAGGTACAGACAAAAAGGAATTTAGAGAAGATAAAGATTGTAGCAATAGTGATAAACATGATTTTTTTTCTCATTTCCAAACCACTGATTGTAACATATAATATTGAAAGTTCCATTTTTTTCACTACGAAAAGCTGAAATGGACTTAAACTCAGTCGTAAATCAGAATTATTCTTGGCGATAGTTATTCTTTTACTTAAAATAAAAAAGGAAATTAATGGAAAAATTATTAAATTTTGTAGTACTAGATATTGAAACAACAGGATTTGATTTCAAAGAAAATGAAATAATTGAAATTGGAGCTGTTTGTTATGAGAAAGGAAAAAAGATAAGTACTTTTTCTAAATTCATAAAACCTCAAAAAAAAGTACCATTATTCATAAAGCAGCTCACTCATATTACAGATGAAATGTTGAAATCCGGTGAATCTCTTACCAGCGTACTTCCTGATTTGAAAACTTTTATAGGTAATCTACCAGTTATCTGTCATAATATTTCTTTTGATATTGGATTTCTTAATGAAAAACTATCCAATTGTGGTATTAGCAGAATTACAAATAAATTATTTGATACTGTTGAACTGGCTAGAATCTACCTGCCATTCATTTCTAACCATAAACTTACAACGGTTGCCAATTATTTTGAGATTGATCTATCCAATGCTCATCGGGCAATTTATGATGCTCAAGCAACTGCAGAAGTTTATCTTAAAATTATAGATTTTATCGAGAATAATATCAATTTACGTTTAAATTACCAAATTCTTCAAATTGCAAAAATTGCTGATATCAACACTGATTTAGT
Source organism: Candidatus Cloacimonadota bacterium (assembly GCA_021108315.1). GTDB lineage: Bacteria > Cloacimonadota > Cloacimonadia > Cloacimonadales > TCS61 > JAIORE01. The sequence continues at coordinate 18,979 of JAIORE010000043.1, read as the reverse complement.
ATTTTTTCTGGATGAAATTGTTAAATATCAAAAAAAATATGCACTTTTACGAAAGACTAATTCAACCTTTTCTTATCAGAGTAATAATTATATCAACCATAAACCCGCCAAACCAAAAGAAAATTCAGTTGCAGAAGTTTTTGATAAGAATGGTTTATTTGATAATCATCTTGATAATTATGAAATTCGGCAAGGTCAAATTCATATGGCTGATGCTGTGGAAAATAACTTTGCTAAGAACGAATATCTGCTGATAGAAGCCGGAACCGGAGTTGGAAAATCTTTTGCTTATCTCGTGCCAGCGATAATGCATTCTGCTCGTGAGAAAGAAAAAGTTGTGATCTCTACCAACACCAAAAATCTTCAAGAACAGCTTTTTTTCAAAGATATTCCTTTTGTGAAAGAGTGTGTTACAATGCCTTTTTCTGCAGTTTTACTTAAAGGACGACGCAACTATATTTGTGAGAAAAAATGGCAGGAAATTTCGATGGATCCGGTGAAATTGATCAATTCCTATGATGCTCAACAATTTATGAATCTCTTTGTCTGGAAAGAATTTACAAAAACCGGAGATATTTCCGAAAACAATTCATTTAACATCAACAGAAATAGTAGTATTTGGAAAAATTTAATGGCAGATCGACATTTTTGCCGTGGTAGAAAATGCTCTTTTTTTAATCGCTGTTATCTAATGGATATTCGTAAAAAAGCAGAAAAATCAAATTTGGTAGTAATAAATCATTATCTACTTCTCGCTGATCTGAGCTCTGAAAATTCAGCTTTGGGGAATTACAAAAATCTGATAATTGACGAAGCTCACAATCTTCCTCATATTGCTCCACAGGAACTTGGACTCAGCTTAGGCTACTCAGATTTTAATTCATTTTTTCATATGCTGTTCAATAAAAAAAATAGATTTCAAGGCGGTGTAATTTCTAAATTGAAATCGGATACCGTGAAGAGTGCATTTGGTAAATCAAAACAAGAAGTACTTTTGAAAAAAATAGAGGAATTGATACTTTTTCTCAATGATAATTCTGATATTTTTAAAGAGTTTTTCAGAGAAATAAACAATGTTGTGAAAAATAGAGGTAGTTACGGAAAATTCAGAATTAAAAATCTTGAGGATTTTCCTTTTATCACCAAATATCTTAATAGTATAATCCAATTTTGGGCAAAATTATCTGAGAAAACAATGTTTTTACAAGAACAACTTGGTGATGTTAGTTCCAAACTATTTGTAGATCATGATGTAAATTCGGATAACTTGGAATCGGTAAATATGCGAATTGCAGATTTTCACGAGAAATTAATGTCTTTGTACAATCCGCAAATGAAAGATTTCTCTTTTTGGCTTTCAAATTTCAGAACGGAAGATGAAAAATTTCCGGCTGGAATTTTGAACTATGCTCCGCTAAATATTCAAGATATTATGAACAAAACTCTCTACAGCAATGTTGAATCTATAGTATTTACTTCGGCGACAATTGCCCTGCGAGGAAAATTCAAATATTTCTCAAACCGGATGGGTTTGAATCTTTTGGATGATGATCTTGTGCAGGAATTAGTTGTGGAATCTCCTTTTGATTATCAAAAGCAAGCGGTTGTATTGATCGCCGGAATGCTTCCTGCCCCACAAGATAAATATTTTTCTCCTCAGAGTATCCAACTTATTGAAAAAGTAGTAGATATAGCCAAAACCGGCACGATGATTCTGTTCACTTCCTACAAAGATTTGAACAATGTTTATGAAGAACTTAGCGATTCTTTTTACAGAAAAAATATTACACTACTCGCTCAGGGAAAAGGAATGAGTCGTTCTGTTTTGATGCAAGAGTTCAAAAAAAATAAAAATTCCGTATTACTCGGTACAAATTCATTTTGGGAAGGAGTTGATATTCCCGGAGAAGCACTTTCACTACTGATTCTTAATAAATTACCTTTTTTGGTGCCATCTGAACCAATAATCGAAGCTTATATCGAAAAGCTAAATTATGAAGGGAAAAACTCTTTTATGCATTTTATGATGCCGAATGCTCTTTTGAAATATCGTCAGGGATTTGGAAGATTGATTCGTAATAAAACTGATCGAGGAATGGTTTTGGTATTGGATAACAGAATTTATACAAAAAAATATGGACATTATTTTAAGGAAATTGTTCCTTCTAAAACAAAAGTAATGACCAGTCCTGTTGAGATTTATGACAATGTGGGAAGCTGGTTTAGTAAGATTCAAAAATTGAAAATTTAATATTTAATATTGAAGATTAAATCAAAGCAAGCAAAATATCAAAATCAGTAGCCTAAAAGGTGGAAAAAATGAAATTTGAACGTTCATCAGGAATACTTTTACACATTACTTCTTTATCTGGAAAATATGGTATTGGCAGCTTAGGTAAAGAAGCTCATGAATTCGTAGATTTTTTAAAGAAGTCAGAACAAAAGCTATGGCAAATATTTCCGCTCGGACCTACCGGATTTGGAGATTCACCTTATCAAACATTTTCTGCATTTGCCGGAAATCCGTTACTAATTGATTTAGATTTATTGATTGATGAAAAATTGCTTGAACAAAGTAATTTGGATAATTTGTCAGCATTTTCTGAAACTGAAATAGATTTTGGTGAACTAATTACAGTAAAAGATCGAATTTTAAGAAAGGCTTTTGATAATTTTGAAGTAAGTGAAAATTACAATGAATTTCATGACGAAGAACAAGATTGGCTTAATGATTTTGCTCTATTTATGAGTTTAAAGAAGCACTTTCAAGGAGCAAGTTGGTCTCATTGGGATCGTGACATAAAGCTCAGAGAACTGCAAGCAATAGAATATTACAACGAGGAATTGAAAGATGAAATCAATTACCATAAATTTTTACAGTTCATTTTTTTTCAACAATGGGAAAAATTACACGATTATGCTCGAAAAAATAACATAAAAATTATCGGAGATATTCCCATTTTCATTGGATTTGATAGTGCTGATGCTTGGGTAAATTCAGATATATTTTATTTTGATGAAAATAGAGAACCGACAAAAGTTGCCGGAGTTCCACCGGATGGATTTAGTGAAACTGGACAATTGTGGGGAAATCCGCTCTATGACTGGGAAGCTATGGAGAAAGATGGTTTCAAATGGTGGATCAAACGCTTTGAAGCTGCTTTGAAACAAGTTGATATTCTTCGTATTGATCATTTTATTGGATTTGTGAATTATTGGGCAGTGCCTTTTGGTGATAAAACTGCCGAAAATGGTAAATGGGAAACTGCTGAAGGTGATAAACTTTTCCAACAAGTACAAAACAAACTTGGTTCTCTTCCAATAATTGCAGAAGATCTGGGAGTTCTCACCCCGGAAATTATCAAATTACGTGATCAATATGGATTTCCCGGGATGAAAGTACTACAATTTGCATTTTACGATGGTATGGAAGGTGGATTTTTACCACATAATTTTACAGAAAATTTTGTGGTTTATACTGGTACTCACGATAATGAAACGACAAAAGGTTGGTTTTCTAATTTGCCTGAAAATGTGCGGGATTTTACTTGTAGTTACCTCAATTTTTCCGGTAATGAAAGTGAGATTGCCGATAAATTAATCGAAGCAGCTTGGAAATCTATTGCTGTGTTTGCTATTGCTCCGATGCAAGATTTTTTGAACTTGGATAATTCTGCCAGAATGAATTATCCCGGAATAGCTGGTGGAAATTGGCAATGGAGAATGAAGAAACAATATTTAACTGATGAATTAGCAGATAAAATTTGTAGGATTACTGAGAAATTCGGGAGAAATTAACATGACTTTAAAAGACATTGCAGCTTTATCTTGTAAGATTATAGCGCTGACAATTTTTATAAAAACGATATCCACTCTTAATGTAATTATTAATACAATATTTTCATATCGCCTTAATCCAGATGAATTTGAATTTACTAATATTCTTATTATTCGAATGGTTACAATACCAATTTTATCTTTATTAATTAGTATTATTTTATGGTTTTTTGCAAAAAATATTTCAAGTTTAATGGTGAATGATATAGCAAGTATCAATACATCTATAAATATTAATTATGAAAAATTCAAAGCACTCATTTTTTCTAGAATCGGTATTTTTGTACTCACTCAGGCGATTCCCTCATTAGGAAGTCAATTGATTGGTATCATTCAGGAAGCAAAAAAATATTCAGGATCATCAAATACAATTTCATCTAATAGCCTTAGAAAAATTGTTGAGTATTCGATAAAAATTCTAATTGCTATTATACTAATCATCAGACCCAAAAGATTTTTGGATTTTATCAAATCAACTCGAACTCTCGGAGTTACGAAAGAAAAAGATGAAAGCTTAAATTAGCTTTTTTTATCAATAACAAACTAATCCATAAAAATACAAATTAAATTAATTGACACCTTAATCAAAAAAAAAGATTTTTGAATATTAGTTAATTAGGATTCTTATTTAGTTTAACAAGATATTTTCTGTGGGGCTTATTGATGGAATTATTGAGCTTTGGTGATCGTATAAATGAGGGTAACTACATCCTGCATTCATCTTTTGACAAAGTTCATAATTATTATTTGAGACAAGATCTTGTTTCGATTGTAAATCATAAAATAGGAGATGGACCAAATAATATTGTTGTAAAGTTATTACCAAAAAAATCTTTATTCATTCATATCAGCTCAAATTTTCTTGAAATTAATTCAATAAAATTTCCTCGTATTTTATCTAAAAGTACAATAATTGAGAAAAAATATTTTATAACTAATTTTTCTGTTCTCCAAGAAAGAATTAATTGGTTAATTTCCACCTCAAAATTACAATTCTCCACAAAAAGTTTAGCTTTTGTAATTTTTCCTGAAAATAAATCTCATTTTATCTCAACATTTGAGAAAAATTTATGCAAATATGTATCAAGGCTTACAAATAAATTTTCCTTAAATAAATTGCCTGAAATTGCTAAAAAAATGCGAGGAATTGGTTTTGGACTTACTCCGTCTGGTGATGATTTCAATACAGGAGTGTTGTATGCTCTTAATTATTTAGAAAATGCAGGATTTTCAGGTTTTCCAGATTTAAAAAGTGAATGCTATAAGAACTCATTAGGAAAAAACCTTATCTCAAATACTTTTCTAAAATTTGCTTATAAAGATCATTACTATGAGGATTTTCGTAATTTCATAATAGCAATGAATTCAGATGATAAAGTGATGATGAACGTATATCTCAAAAAAATATTAGGAGCAGGGCATACATCCGGTTCTGATATGTTAACCGGATTTATTTACACAATGAAAGGAGTTTTATATGATAAAAAGCTTAATTAAAACAGGTGAGTATTACGATTCTGTGAGCTTAATGATCGTTGGCAAAGAGATTACAGAAATGGACGGAGTGATAGATGCAGCAGTTGTGATGGCAACTTTGGAGAACAAAGCTATTCTAAAGATGTCAAATCTATATTTACCTGAATTTGATAATTGTAGTGATACCGATCTATTATTGGTAGTAAATTCAGAAGATGAACAACTCTTGGAAAATCTTGAGGAAATAATAAATGATTTACTTTTTAAAATTAGAAACAAAAAGTCATCACAAGGGTCTTATTCTCCAAAAAGTATTGATGGTGTGGTGGATATTTGTCCTGAATGCAATCTCGTATTAATTTCAATTGCCGGAAAATATGCCGGAAAGCAAGCGATGAAAGCCCTACAAAAAGGTTTGAATGTTATGCTTTTTTCTGATAATGTGTCTTTGGAAACTGAAATTAATTTAAAGAATTATGCTTTGGAAAATGATCTATTAATGATGGGACCGGATTGCGGAACAGCGATTATTAATGGAATCCCACTAGCATTTGCAAATGTAGTAAACAAAGGAGATATTGGAATTATTGCCGCTTCGGGAACTGGTTTACAGGAAGTTAGCTCGATCATTTCAAATAATGGTTGTGGAATTTCTCAGGCAATTGGAACAGGTGGTCGTGATGTCAAAGAACAAGTTGGCGGAATGATGTTTATCTCTTCATTACGAGCACTTAATGAAGATGAAAATACCAAGATAATTGTTTTAATTTCAAAACCACCTCACCCCATAGTATTAGATAAGATTAAACTAATTATTAATGGAATTTCAAAGCCTGTTGTATGTATTTTTCTTGGAACAATTTCGGAAAATGTAGATGGCGTATTATATTGCGAAACTTTGGAAGAAGCCGCCTTAACAGCCTGTGCTTTATCAGAAAATAAACCAGCAGATGGTGTGAAAAGTTTCTTATCTCAAAGAAAATTAGCTTTTTCTGGAATTTGTGAAGAGGAATTGGAAAATATTGCTTCAACTGGTAAATATGTTCGTGGAGTTTTTAGTGGTGGAACTCTTTGTGATGAAGCTTTGATTATCCTATCAAAAAATATTGATATTTACAGTAATCGAGCCATAAAAATTCAGTTTCAATTAGAAAATTCCTGGTTTAGTAAAGAACATACCGTTGTAGATCTTGGAGAAGATGAATTCACTGTTGGTAGGCTACATCCTATGATAGATTTTGAACTGCGAAATAAAAGGATTCTTCAAGAAGCTGAAGACCCTGAAACAGCAGTGATATTGTTTGATCTCGTTTTAGGATATGGAGCTAATGAAAATCCAGTTGGAGAGATTTTACCAGTGATTCGAGAAGCTCAAAATGCCTCAGAAGGAATTTCTTTTATCTGCTCTGTAACTGGAACAGAAGAAGATCCACAAGGTAAAGCTATGACAATTGAAAGTCTGGAATTTGCCGGCATAAATGTGATGCCTTCAAATGCTGCTGCTGCGGAATTAGCTAGTTCAATTATTCAAAAATTAAAAAAAATATAGTGGAGGAATGATGAGTTTAAAGAAACTTTTTAAGAAAAAAATTAAAGTTGCAAATATTGGACTTGAATCTTTTAAAGATGATTTGGAAAAACAGGAACAAGAAGTTGTAAATGTAGATTGGAAACCTCCAGTAGAAATCGAAAATATTACTCAACAAATTCTGGATGACAATAAAGAATCGATTGAAAAAGCCAATGAAAAAGTTATTCAAATAATTTTAAGTGGAAAACCTACTTTAATCGGCTTGGATATTGCCAGAAACGTCATTCCAAATATGAAGGAAAATCTTTTACTCCATTCCGGTCCGCCACTTACTTGGAACAGAATGAGTGGTCCAATGAAAGGTGCTGTAATCGGAGCTTTAATCTATGAGGGAAAAGCGAATACAAAGGAGGAAGCAGAAAAATTAGCTTCATCAAATGAAATTGAATTTTCTCCTTGTCACGAACATAATACAGTTGGACCAATGGCTGGAGTTGTATCTGCTTCTATGCCGGTTTTCATCATAAAAAATGAAGAATACGGAAATTTAGCTTTTTGTACATTGAACGAAGGATTAGGGAAAGTTCTGCGGTATGGAGCTTATAGTCCAGAGGTAATCGAAAGGTTAAAATGGATGGAAAGTGATCTTTATCCTACTCTGAAAAGTGCTATGGAAGTTGCAGAAAAAATTGATCTTAAAAATATGATTGCTCAGGCTTTGCATATGGGAGATGAAATTCATAATAGAAATCGAGCTGGAAATTCCTTATTTTATCGCTCTATTGCTCCTGCAATTATTCAAACTGCCAAAGATACTGAAACCGCTATAAAAGTTCTTGAATTTATAAATGGAAACGATCATTTTTTCTTGAATCTTTCTATGCCAGCCTGTAAAGCAACTCTTGATGCAGCTCGTAATATTGAAAACAGTAGCATTGTGATTGCTATGACGCGTAACGGAACTGATTTTGGTTTACAACTTGCCGGCACCAAAAATGAATGGTTTGTAGGTGCAGCACTTGTACCTGATGCACTATATTTTCCTGGATTTACCAAAGAAGATGCTAACCCAGATATTGGAGATAGCTCTATCACAGAAACCAACGGACTTGGTGGTTTTGCAATTGCTGCTTCTCCGGCGATCGTTCAATTTGTAGGAGGAACTGCGAATGATGCAGTTAATTACACAATGGCGATGTATGAAATTACAGCTGGTGAAAATAATATTTATCAAATACCATATCTTAATTTCAGGGGAACTCCTACAGGAATTGATGTTATGAAAGTTATTGATAAATCTGTATTACCTTTTATTGATACGGGAGTTGCCCACAAAGAACCGGGAATTGGACAAGTAGGAGCCGGAGTTTTGAGTGCTCCAATTGAACCATTTAAGAAAGCAGTAGCAGGTTTAGCCGAGAGTATAAAGAAAAATTTGCAGAATAGTGAAGAGTTGATATAAAAGTAGAGCAATTTTCCAAAATTGCCGGATAATTTTGAAAATATAGTTATAAAATTATAAGTTTTTCAACATTGGAATGTTGATCTACTTAAAAGGAGAATATTATGAATCAAAACGATTTTTTAAGTTTCATGAGTAAAGTAAAAATGTACGATCTAACACAGAGATTGAGTATTCACACCCCACCTTGGCCCAGTTATATGCCTTTACAAATTCAATATTTCAAGCGTTTGGCAGGTGCTCATATGGGACAAGGAGCAAATGGACAAATTATTAAAACCAGTAACCACGTTGGAACTCATATTGATGGGCAGATCCATTTCTTTGCAAGTGGAAAAACAATTGGAGAAGTTCCAATGGATGATTGGGTTGGCTCAGGAGTTGTAGTTGATATTTCTGATGAAGTTGAAGATTATTCACTTTATTCACCGGAAATGCTGATGAAAAAAGTTGAGATCAAAAAAGGTGATATTCTTATTATTAATACAGGCTATTATAAATATAGCTGGGATCAACCGAAATCTGACGAAATACGGTATTTTGTGAAACATCCAGGTCCTAATCCGGAATTTCATGAATGGGCTTTGGATATGAAGATCAAGTGGATCGGAGTAGATTGTGGAAGTGCGGATCATCCTATGAATACAATTATTCGAGATTGGCATCCAAAATTATTTAAGGAAGCTGAGCAAAAACTCATAGCTGATTATGGAAAAGATTGGGAAGAGATGTTCCCATTGAAAAAATTTTACCAAGTTATGCATTTGAATCTTTTTCCAAAAGGATTGCTACATGCAGAAAATTTGGGTGGTGAAATTGAAAAAGTGAGTAATAAACGTGTTTGGATAGGATTATTCCCCTTACGCGGAATTGAACTTGAATCTTCAATGTGCAGAATTGTAGCGATGGAAGCTCCAGAATAAAAAGAGAAGAGAAAAGAAGATGATTTACCGCAAAGACGCAAAGGACGCAAAAAAGGGAAATTTTTTTGTTTCCAAAATAGATTTAGGGAATATGATGTTTAAAAAGTTTATCTTAGCGTCTTTGCGGTTAGTCTTTTTGACAATTCGAGCAGTCAACTTTTGTATTAATAACATTATTCGTGATAATTAGAGTTAATTCGTGGTAAAAAAAGAGAGGTAAAATGGCAATAACTTGTGATTTTGAATATATCAAACCCCAAAATTTAGATGAAGCAATTAAATTATTATTAAAACATAAAGAGAAAGCAAAAATCTTAGCTGGTGGTACAGATATTATCGTATATTTAAAAGAAGATTTGATTAATCCAGATCTTGTTATTGATGTAAAAGATATTGCTGATTTAAATGTGATTACATTTTCTGAGGAAAAAGTATTTATTGGAGCAGGTGTTACTTTTTCAGAAATTATTGATTCGGATTTGATCAAAGAAAAACTTCCTGTTTTATGGCAAGCCAGTGGAAAAGTTGCGTCAATTGGAATTCGGAATAGAGCAACTTTAGCAGGAAATATATGTTCCGCAATTCCCAGTTTAGATTCAGCTCCTGCATTATTGATTTATGAAGCTAAAGTTATTGTTAGAAATTCTATTGGAGAGAGAATAATTCCCATTTCAGAATGGTTCAAAACACCTAGAAAAACAGCTTTGAAAGATGATGAAATTGTAATCGGAATATCAATAGAATTTCCTAAATTGAAGCATGCTGGGACGTATAGAAAATTATCCAGATATGAAGGAGAAGATCTTGCTCAAGCTGGTATTGGAATCCTTGCCTTAGAAAATCAGCAATATCGAATCGCTTTTTGTGCCGTTGGACCTATTCCCCAAAGATCAGCAAAAATAGAAAACCTATTAAATGGAAATAAAATAACTGATGAACTCGTTCAAAAAGCTAAAAAAATGATTCCTAATGAAATTTCACCGATTACGGACATTCGTTCATCAAAAGAATACCGAACCCATATGATTCAAGTTATGTTTGAAAGAGGGATGAAAGAAGTTATTGGTTGATAGTTGATGGTTAACAGTTGTTAAAATCTCGAGCCGAGTTCTGTAAAAACAGTTAATTATAAATAATATGCAATGTTACAACTTTTGAGAAAGTAGATTAACAAGATATTTCACAAAACCCGACTTGGGATTTTTAGGAAATTAAGGAGGAAATATGTTACATACATACACAGCGAAATATACCAAAATTGAATCTGGATATTTGGGCCAATTAGTCGAATGGCCAGAAGTTATTACAGAAGGGAAAAACATTGAGGATTGTAGAGAAATGTTAAGAGATGCATTGAATGAAATGATTTTAGCGTATGAAGAGCAAGGAAAGGAAATTCCTATTGGTGATTGCTTTATTGAACAAATTCCGGTAGAGGTAAAATATGTCGGTCAAACGGCGTGATTTAATAAAATATTTTAAGAAGAATGATTTTTTTCTTTTAAGGGAAGGAAGCAACCATTCTATATACTCTAACAAAATCAAAACTATTCCAATAAAGAGACATCGAACAATTGATAGAATTACAGCAAATGAATTATGTAAACAGGCTGGTTTAAAACCAAAATTCTAAAATTAAAAAAAATTCCGGAGGTAAAAAATGCCTAAGATCAATATAAAATTAAATGATGAATTCAGAACTGTTTTTGTCGAACCAAACGAAATACTACTCGATGTTTTACGCGAAAAATTGGGTGTAAAAAGTCCTAAATGCGGTTGTGATCGTGGAGATTGTGGAGCTTGTGCAGTTTTGCTAAATGGTAAAAGTGTACGCAGTTGTCTTGTTTTGGCAATCGAGGTTGAGAATCAAGAGATCGTAACGGTTGAAGGAATTTCCAAAGATGGCTTATCACACGTTCAAGAAGTGATGATTGATAAAAATGCCTTTCAATGTGGATTTTGTGCACCCGGAATGATAATATCAACTACTGAATTAATAAATAAAAATCCTCACCCAAATTTAGAAGAGATCAAAGAAGCTCTTTCCGGGAATTTATGTCGCTGTACTGGATATAGTCCGATTTTAGAAGCTGTGCAGGAAGCTACTAAGAAATAATGAATAACTAATAGTGAATAATGAATAATAATAAAAATACAGCTTTAATTTATTGTATCGGAATTTCAATGTTTTTTTTCTCTCGCAAAGTCGCTAAGAAATTCTCTATGGATTTCTCCATTTTCTCAGTTTTCTCTTTTTCTCATTCTTTCAAAATTTCTTAATTTTCTCTCTGTGCTCTCTGTGTTCTCTGTGGTTATTTTTTTATTTTTTAATAAATTTACGCTGTTATGTTCTTAACTTTTATGTAGAATTCCTCTGCGATCTCTGCGTGAAATCTTTATATGAAATCTTTGAAAAAGGAGTTATTATGGAAAACCTTAAATATGTTGGGAAACCGGTCGTAAGAATTGACGGAAGAGAAAAAGTAAGCGGTGCTACACGTTACACTGATGATCTTGATTTTGGACCAAATTTATTATATGCAGTAATCTTCGAAAGCACGGAAGCTCATGCAAAAATATTAAAAATTAATACATCACTCGCAGAAGCATATCCGGGAGTAATCAAAGTATTCACCGGAAAAGATTTTCCTTATAAATTTGGTTTGTATATGAAAGATCGTTATGTTTTTGCAATTGATAAAGTTACATTTGTGGGGGAACAAGTTGCTGCGGTAGTATCACGAGATAAAAAAATTGCTGAAATAGCTGTCAAGTTGATCAAAATTGATTACGAACCACTACCGGCAATATTTGATCAAATGAAATCATTCCAAGATGATGCGATTCTCATTCATCCAGATCTTGGTGATTATACACATGTCCCCTGGTTTTTCCCAAAAGCAAATACAAATATTGCTCATTGGCGAAAAGTGCGAAGAGGAGATACTGAAAAAGCTTTTCAAGAAGCAGATTATGTGTTAGAAGATAGCTATTTTGTCCCTCGTTATGCCCATTGTCCGATAGAAACTCATGTCGCAGTTGGGCTTTGTGATCTTTCTGGTCGTCTAACGGTGTGGGCTTCTTCTCAATCTCCGCATACTCAGAGAAATCTATTTGCTGAAGCCCTTGCTCCTTTGGGATTTACTCATAAAGATGTGCGTGTGATAGCTCCTCCGATTGGTGGTGGTTTTGGTGGAAAAGCCGGTGTTTCGATGGAGATTCTCGCTGCTGCTTTTGCTACAAAACTCAGAGGTGAACCTGTTAAAATTGTTTGGTCGAGAGAGCAGGAATTTTATAATACATCACAACGCTTGGGAGTAAAAGCATTTCTTAAAATAGGTGTAAAAAAAGATGGAACTTTTGTAGGAATTGATCACAAACTTTATTGGGATACGGGAGCTTCTGCAGAATACGGTGCAAATGTGGTGAATGCGGTGGGATTATCGGCAATCGGTCCTTATAGATTTCCCAATATTTCCATAGATTCGGTTTGTCTTTATACAAATTTACCACCTTGTGGAGCTTATCGTGGCTTCGGATATTCGGAATTTATGTTTGGCTTGGAATCTCATATAAATCGAATTGCAGCTCATCTAAATATTGATCCGATTGAGATTCGTAAGAAAAACGCAATTTTGGAAGGTGATACACTTGCTTACGGTGCCAAAATGAATCCCAATGGTCTTCTCAAAGCGATAGATGCTGTTCAAAAAGAGATCGAATGGGATAAAAAAGAAATTTCAAATGATCCAAACAAAGTGATTGGAAAAGGGATTTCGCTTATTTGGAAGGCTCCTGCTATGCCACCAAATGCTTCTTCTGCTGCTTTTATCAAATTTAGTGAAGATGGAAGCTTGAATATTCTTGTTTCAGGAATGGATATGGGACAAGGTTATCTCACTGTAATGGCTCAAATTGCCGGTGAAATTCTGGCAGTGCCAATTAACAAAATTCGTACGGAAAATCCTGATACGGATAGAAATCCTTATGAATGGCAAACTGTGGCTTCTCACGTTACTTGGTCTTGCGGAAATGCAGTTCGTAAAGCAGCTTTGGATGCCAGAGAACAGATTTTCTCAGTAGTATCAAGAACTTTATATCTTCCCAAAGATATGCTATTCTTGGAAAATGAAAGCGTAAAATGTAAAACCCAGCCAAGTTTTGATTTACCTCTTAGAGATTTTGTAATAAATGGAATTCAAGCTGAGGATAGCACTTTTAAAGGTGGACCGATTCTCGGTAAAGGAATTTTTATGCCGGAATTTACTTCGGCAAATAGCGATCCAGAAACGAGTCAAGGTGGACATCCTAATGTTCATTATACGGTAGGAGCTGCTACAATTACTTTGGAAATTGATAAAGATACCGGTAAAATGCACGTTCTCAAAGCTGCAGAAGCTCTCGATGTAGGAAAAGCTATCAATCCTTCACTTGTGAAAGGGCAAATTACCGGTGGACTTTTACAGGGGCTTGCGACAGTGCTTTACGAAGATATGAGATATGATGAGAAAGGGAAACTGCTTAACCCTAATTTTACCGATTATAAAATCCCTACAGCTAAAGATATTCCTGATGAAATTGTCCCGATTATTATCGAAATCCCACAACCGGATGGTCCTTTTGGGGCTCGTGGAATGGGAGAACACACAATGATTCCCGCTGCTCCGATGATTGCTAATGCTATTGATGATGCTCTTGGAGTAAGAATCAAATCTATGCCGATTACTGCGGAAAAAGTTGCAATGGCTTTGTTGAAGCGTAAGAAATAATTTTTCTGTAGGAATATTTAAATTTGATATAAGAGCTTTTTATAAAGATATCCGTAAATTTAAAAAAGTTATTCTGTATAGTTCTCGAGCAAAAGGTTACTTCAAAAAATTTTCTGATATTGACCTCACAGTTGTTCACCAAGATATTCAAAATCTAACTCGGGATTTTAAAAAGAAAATGAAGAAAACATAAAAAAGGATTTACTTCACAAGGTAAATCCTGATGAAATAACTATCCAATCTTTATGTGAATTATTCATTTCTTTTACGTTACGAAATATTGAATATCTATGGATATTCGTAATTTGCACGCTTTGAATAAAAAAATAATTCTTTGCAATCATTGAGCAACTTAATTTTTTAATGATTACTTAATAGTTATTGTTTCTAAAGTTTTTAAAAAAGAAAATGATTTATTTATTGCCAAAAAAAGAATTTTAAATTTTATATCATTTAGGAGCATTTAATATGAAATATTTACTATTGATCAGTATTTTATTTGTATCTATTTTCCTTTTTTCTAATAATGTGAAGATGATTGAATTAGACAATTCATTAAGTAGTCTTTCCGGTGTAAAAAAGATTGAAACTTTGCTAGAATTATCTGATATTTCAAAAAAAATTGATAAAAACAAAAGTTTGAAATATTCTGAACAAGCATTAAATTTATCCAGTGAGATAAATAATTCAAAATATGAGGCAGAATCTTTTTATAAAATTGGAATAATATATTATGAATTAGATAAACATGAACTGGCAATATCAAATTTACAAAATGCCTATAACAAGTATGTAAAAAATAAACAAATTGGTGAATCAGCTAAATCACAAAATATGTTGGGAATTGTATATTTTAGTAAAGGAAATAATGTAAAAGCTCTTGCATATTATAAAAAAGCTCTAGCAACATTTACAGATATCAATGATAAAGAAAATATTACCGAAGTCTTTAGCAATTTAGGTTCTATTCATTATAAATTGAATAAATATGAGGATGCTTTAGATTTTTTTCAGAAATCTTTGACTTTAAAAAAAGAACTACAAGATTCTCTTGGAATTGCTTCAACACTAAATGATATTGGAAGCATTTATAAACAACTTAACAATTTTGATGAGGCTCTATCAAATTTTCATTTGGCTTTAGCTATTTTTGAAAAACAGAATTATCAAAAAGGAGTTGCAGATTGCTATAATAATATTGGATATGCTTATGTAGGTAAGAAAAATAATGATAAAGCTTTGGAATATTTTATTCGTTCTTCCAATATCCGTGAAAAAATGAATAACTTTAGTGGACTTGCAACATGTTTAAATAGTATAGGAAATATCTATTTTAATAAAAAAAATAATACACTTGCGTCTAAATATTATAAAAATTCTCTAGAAAAATATAAATTATTGAATAATCAATATGGAATTGCTTTAGTTACTTCCAATCTTGCAAAAATAGATTATCATCTTAAGAAATACAAGTTAGCTATTAAGAAAGTTAATGAAAGCTTAATTATTGCAGAAAAAGATAATATGAGAACTATTATTCAAGAAGATTATAAAATTCTATCTGATATCTATGCCAAAATAAATGATTTTGATAAAGCACTAATGTATTTCAAAATGTATACAGAGATAAAAGAAACATTTTTTAATGAAGAATTACAAAAAATTTCTTCTATGAAACAAAATCTTAATTTCAATAATGATAATTCTGCGGAATTAGAATCTCAGAAAACGAGAAACTATTGGAAAATATTACTGATTGTATTATTTTTTTTAATTATTCTATTGATTGCAATTATAGAAAGAATTTGGTCAAATCATAGAGTTAAAAAGAACGTTAAGAAGCATGAACAACAATTAGAATCACTAATAAAAACTGATAATCTAACTAAAATATCGAATAAAAAAGATATTATAGATCGTATGGAGATGGAGAAAAAACGATATGCTCGTAATCAAAAATCTTTTGTTGCCATTTTTGCTGATCTTGATGAATTCAAAAGATTGAATGAAGATTACGGAAAAGATGCTGGTGATTTTGTTCTCAGATTTGTATCAAACTTAATTCGTAATTCTATAAGAAGACATGATAGTATTGGGCGTTGGACCGGACAACAATTTTTAATGATCTTACCTGAAACTGATCTTCAAGGTGGGCAAATAATTGCTGAGAAAATCAGAAAAAAAATATCAGGGAATTCGATTCATTACCTTGGGAATAATATCTATGCATCATTGACACTTGGGATTTCGTTGTATAGTAAAGAAATGACTATCGAAACTTTAATAGAAAATGCGGAAAAGGCTGTGAAAACCGGGAAAAAAAGTGGGAAAAATTGTGTGATTGTTAGTTCAAACTAATCAAGATAATTAATTGTTGGTTGATGATGTTTCTATTATTCAATTCGTTCAAACGGTTCGATCAAAAAAACTACTCCCGAAGAAAATTTTATTGTGCTCCTATCAGAGGTGTACACATTACTTAATCCAATAAAATTATTTAAGTAATTTTTATTTTTCAACTCATATTGAAATCCAGAAAGATTCAAATTTTCAATGGTGTTATAAGAAAAAAGAGATACAATTTTATTCTTTCTATTGATGATTTCATGGTTTCCAAACGGTAAGATTCTAAATCTTGCAGATTTTGTGATCAATTCTATTTTAATTCTATGTTTTTGAACAAAATTATTTAAAATCAACAGGTTAATCAAGGAATGGTCTTCTCTTTTTCCTAAACAGGCAAAAATATAAATTTTATCAGGTTTTTTATTTAATGCATATTCTAAAGCTTTTTGCAAATCTGTTTCATTTTGATTTTTTATATATAGAATAGGAATTTGAGAGAAGTTGGTTTTTGCTTCATCTGATATTGAATCTAAATCACCAATAATTATATCCGGAATTAGATGCAAAGATGAACAGGAATTTGCTCCTCCATCAGCTGCAATGATAAAATCAATGTTATTCACAATGTTTTTTAGGTATTTAGAGTTATTTTTTTGTCCATTGAGAATAATTAGGATTTTCATAAATTATTTAATTCTAACATTATAATACCTAAAAAAACAAATAATTTCCAAATAACAATAATGAAATATCAAACAAACAAATGCTTTGTTTTGTTTTGAATTTGTAATTTTCTTCATTTGTAATTTATTTGAATTTTGTGCTTTGTTATTTGGGATTTCTTATTGCTGTTTTTTCAAATTAGTCTATTCACCAAGTTTATCTTAGAAACGTTTAAACTAATGATTATCAATCTCTATTTTCAAATCTTTTAGCCAATTTTCCAAACTCTCGATTTCCGAAACTCCAGAACACAAAAGGATATCTTTATTAACATCAAATTTTCTCAAAATATATTTTGCATAATAGCTACTTAAAGCAATCGAAATAGTATCCTTTTTTGTTTTTTCACCAAAAATTTCTTTATACTGTGATTTGTTTAAGGTGATTTTACATATTTCGTTATTATACGGGAAAATTTCCCATAAATCTCGATATTTTACATCTCCCTTGTGGAGTGTATTTTCTATTTGAACCAATGCTTCATCTGCATTTGTTACTTTTTTATACATGTCCTCTGAGATTTTTTGCATAGTTTCTTTACTCATCTCTTGTGGTAAAAAAGTAATTATGCGATCTACATTTTCTTCAGGTTTCATAGAACGAAAATTTGTTTTTAATATTTTGCCGTTAATCATTTTTATAAAGGCATAATTTTCATACTGAAGTTCTCGTTCTGAAATATCTGCATTAATATATTGGACAACCATTGAACGAGGGTAATTCAAAACATTGACTTGCACATATCCAGCAGGGCAAAACATGGAAGGATACGTAATAGAACCAGTATTTATAAATAATGGACCATCATCTTCATACTCAGGTATGATTGCTCTTTCAAAAAAATGAGTTGTAGCAGAAAGTACAAGATCGCATTTTTCCGTTAGAATTTTGAATTGAGATTCAGATAAATTTTTATACCAGAAACCCGTTCTCGAATGGGCAGATGCAATCACAATATCATTGTGTGATTTTTGAATTGTTAAAAGTTTTTCAGTAAGAAATTTTTTTGATTCTTCATTAAAAGCAATTTTTTCTTCCTTTGGCTGGTCAGAGAAATGAAGCTGTATCAAGTGAATAGTTACGTTACCAACTTTTCTCTTGAGATAGTATTCACAACCATTTTCTTGAAGAATAACGGAAGCATGGCTTGATAAATCAACGTTATCTAATAATTTTTCCCCTGCTCCCCAATCGCCTTGTCCGGAACCGTAAAATTCATTTTCCCCGTCTGCAATATTTGGATAAAAATTTTTATTCCACCAATCATTATTTTGAATCAAATCTAAGAAACTATTATCCCAATCTTTTTTGAGATGATCACCAACTCCAATAATAAAAAGATCATCTGAATCCTTGATCCATTGTTGCATTCTGGCAAATTTTTCACTATTTTGGGAGGAATCTCCTTTGTTATCGCTCATAATAGCAAAACTGAAAGTACTTATCTTATCAAGATCTTCAATATTATTTACTCCAGCAAGTTTGCCGTTTTTGATACGAATCACTTTTTCACAACCAAGGAGTATAAATAAAATTAAAATTATTAATAAAATTCGTTTCATATTATATCCTAAACTTTTTTTTCAAATTTTGAATGAATATTAATTTTGGCAAGTTTTAAAATTAAGTCAAATGTAAATAGCGATTAAGGTGGCAAACCTTAACCGCTATTGTGAAAAGAAAAGTTATAAAATATTTTATATCAAGACGCATAATGAGTACTGTCACTATTTAAAGTTTAGTTCATATGACCAGTGGTTGATATTGACTTTCGTAAGTCCTTATTTTTCAACCACTGTGCCATCTTGAACTAATCAGAAATTGGGTCAAATATACTTTCACCTATGGTCATTTGACCTTACTTCAGCAAGATTTATCCTGTGAAGTGGTTAAGCCTATTTCAAAAGGATCA
>JAIORE010000038.1 GCA_021108315.1 Candidatus Cloacimonadota bacterium | reverse complement strand
TAGATAGGTACGGCATTTAGAACTTATCCAGATACATCAAATTAATGACACACCCAAAAAAAATGCGATATTTTTACATATCGCATTTTGGGTTTTATAGGTGATTCTTTAAAACTATTTTACTTTTAAAATCTCTTCAATCATCTGGACATAAGATCCTTTGGGATATGCACCTGAAAACATTTTAGGCTCTCCATCTATGGGTACAAACAAGACTGAAGGAATACTTTTGATTCCAAACATTTGAGATAGTTCACGTTGTTTATCCGTATCAACTTTATAAATATCAACTTTTCTATAATATTCTACAGCAAGTTCATTCATAATCGGAGCAATTTTTTTGCAAGGACCACACCAATCTGCATAGAAATCTATTATACAAGGTCTATCTCCTTCAAATTTCCATTCAGTATTTGCTTCAAAATCAAATACTTTTTCTTTGAAAGTCTTTAAATCCAGATGTTCCGGCTCAGCTTTATTGTAATTTCTAGCATAGGAAATTGAAACTATAAGCATAGTTGCAATCAAAAAAATCAATACTCTTTTCATCTTGTTCTCCTTGCAAAATAATAGTTTTAAAAAAGTAAATAAATATTCATACGAAATTATTTCGAATTAATGAACTTCACAGAACTTAGCTTTTCTACGGCTTATAGCTTCATCTTATCAAACTCATTGAGATTAACTAAAAATTTATCCTCGTCAATTTATGTCAAGCATTCGATCAATTTTTGCTTTATCAAATCCAACAACTGGTCTATTATCAATCCACATTTGCGGAACACCTTGCTGACCAGTCTTTCGCATCATGTCGCTTGCAGCACGTTGGTCACGAGAAACATCAATATCTTTAAATTTGATTCTATTTTCTTTGAGATAGCTTTTTAATTTTCTACACCAACTACAGGTAGGTGTGCTAAATACAATCACATTTTTTGCCATAATATTACCTTTTATTGAACTTTCAATACTTCTTTTATTGCCTGAACAAAAGATTCTTTTGGTAATGCCCCGGCAGACATTTGAGGTGCTTCGTCTTGTGGTACAAAAAGTATAGAAGGAATACTTCTGATGCCAAACATTGAAGCCAATTCTTGTTCTTGTTCAGTATTAACTTTATAGATGTCAATTTTTCCATCATAATCAGTAGCTAATTCTTCTAAAACTGGAGCAACCATTTTGCAGGGGGCACACCAATCTGCATAAAAATCAATAATACAAGGTTTTCCACCAATGAATTTCCAATCTTTGTTCTCTTCAAAATTAAATACCTTTTCTTTAAAACTCGTTTTTGTTAAATGTTCCATTTTTGATCTCCTTTTTATAATCTTTTTAATCAATATAACTCAATATTTCACAGTGGCAAATAAGTTTTTATTTTTTTATCTAAAATAAATTTTACAAAATTAATTAATTCTATAAAATACTTGACCATAATCTTAAAGAAAAAAGGTTAATACATAATTTTTTATTGGAGGATCTATGCTGAAGAATTTTGATGAGCTTCTAAATATATTAAAAAATAAAGAAAATAAAACCGTAATTATTGCAGCTGCTCATACTCCATCGGCATTGGAAGCGGCTATTTTATCGAAAAAAGAAAATATTGCTGAAAGTTTATTGATTGGAGATAAAAAATATATAATTCAATTTTTTAAAGATAATTTTCCTGATTATATTGATTCATTTGAAATTATCGATACAAAAGAAGATTTGGTTCTATCAGCGAGATTGGCAATTCAAGCAGCTAAGGATGGCAAAGGTGATTTAATCTTAAAAGGTAAATGCCATACAGCTATCTTATTGCGTGCAGCTTTAGACAAAGAAAAAGGGCTTCGCACCGGAAATTCTATTAGTGATGTAATGGCGTATGAACATCCAGAGAGAATAGTTCTACTAAGTGATGGAGGTATTAATCTTTATCCAACTTTGAAAGAAAAAATCTCTATCATTAAAAATTCAGTAAAAGTAGCCCATAAGCTCCATAATGATAATCCCAAAGTTGCTTTACTTGCCGCAATGGAATTAGTAAATCCCAAAATGCCTAATACCTTAGATGATGCTATAATTTGCAAGATGAATCAACGAGGACAGATAAAAGGGTGCATTATTGATGGTCCCCTTGCCTTTGATAATGCTGTAAGTAAAGAAGCTGCCGATTCAAAGGGAATTGTTTCAGAAGTAGCGGGCGATGCAGATATTCTCATTGTACCCAGCATAGAATCAGCAAATATTTTTGGAAAATCTTTAACTTATTATTGTAATTTTCGAGTAGCTCATGTCGTGATGGGAGCTAAGGTTCCTATCTTGATTGCTTCCAGAGCAGATACTGCTGAGACAAAAATGCTTTCGATTGCTTTGAGTATAATGTGTGCATAAGGGACGACAAAACAATAACTTGGATTTTCCGGCATCACTCTAACAATTTCTTCTGCGTTAGTAAAATGCTGTATAGCTTAGGCTATGAAACATTTTACTGCCTTGAATAAAATGTTATAGTATCCCCCCAAATCTCCAATTTATTATTTTGTCATCCCTAAGCAAAAAGATTTAATATTTTATATTGAATATTCTCGGTGCTCTCCATGTTCTCAGTGGTTAATATTTTTTTGTTCGTCTTGTTAGTTTTGCTTACAGTTCCGATTATTTCGGAGTTCTGTGCTAAAAATATTGAAAATAGATTTACAGGAATATGTTATAGAATATGCCAATAAAAATATTATGTGTGGGAAAAACTAAAACTGATTTTATTCAAGCTGGAATTTCTGAGTATGAAAAAAGAATTTCTCGATTTTCTAAACTTAAATGGGAGTTTTTGCCAGATATTAAACTTAAAAAAAATTCTACAACCGATGATGTTAAAGCAAAAGAAGCAGAAGTCATCCTAAAAAGAGTTTCAGAAAAAGATTTTTTAATAAGTTTAGATGAAAATGGGAAACAATTTAATTCAATTGCTTTTTCTCAAAAAATGGATTCAATTCTCGCTCATAAAAATATTATTTTTATTATTGGTGGAGTTTATGGTTTGCACTATACTGTCTTAAAAAGGGCTGATATTATACTAGGTTTTTCAAAGTTTACCTTTACTCATCAAATGATAAGATTGATTTTGCTAGAACAAATATATAGAGCTTTTACAATAATCAAAAATAAAAAGTATCATTATTGAAGATTATATTAAACTTTTCAGCTTTCAGTTTTCAGCTTTTAGTTGTTAGATTTCAACTTTTTCAGAAGATATTTGACATAAACAATTCCTCTTAAAAATTTGCAGAGGAGCAAAGATTTTAGTAATGAAAGTACTGGAGGTTTAAAAATAAATTGATCAACGAAACCAAATTTATACGAAATCTAATTTGGAGAAAAAAAATGAAAAGAATTTTTATCATAATCCTAATTGCTATTTCGATAGTGACAATTCAGGCAAAAATTAGTATAAAACATATATCTGATAGCGAAATAATTATTAATTATATAACAGATGATCTCAATATTTACACAGATGATCAATTTACTTCGGTAAGTATCAATGATCATGATGTATTAGAATCACAAGGTATGCCAGCTCTTCCAATAAAGAACTATTTGATAGCTGTACCACTAAACTCTAAACTTGAAATTTCACTAAGTAATATCAAAACTATAATAAAAAATATAACCAAGCCTGTAATTCCTGCTTATGAAATCATAAAGGCTGGTAAAACCCATGATTTTCTCAGGAAAATTGATCCGCAAAAATACAATTCAGTAAAATTGCAAAAAGCAATTGAGGTAAAAGACCTTGAAAAATGGAGATACAATTACTATCATTCTCTAACAATTAATCCTATAAATTACGATTTTGAAAATAGCAAATTAACCATCACTGAAAAAATGGAGATTAGAATAAAAATCGTAGGAGATACAGATTTTCAACATTCGATTTATGATGAAACAAACAAAATTGTGAATAAAATGTTTTTGAATCCTCAAAGTGCACTAAAATGGCAAATTCAAGATAAAACTGATATTGCCCATATTCCTCTTGAAAAATCAGATTTCTGGTATAAAATTGAGCTTGAAAATAGTAATAGAATAAATGTCATAACTTTTAATGACCTTAATATTCTGCCAGATTTTGTAGAGGTCGCTCAATTGCGAATGCTAACTTTGCTAAAAAACAACATTTCAAATAACTTTGAATTAAAAGAATTACCATTACATATAGATCAGATTAACGAAAAAATATATTTTTCTATTGATGATGGAGAAAATATACCTCATCTTACTTGGTTAACTTTTGGAGGAAATTTTAGTAATGCCCCTCTTAGAGTTAATGAATTCCTACAGAAAAATTCTGCAAGAGATATAATTTCAATTGAAAAATATTTAAAACCTTCTATCAAAGGTAGAGATGAACAAATTGATTGCTTGATCATTGCTCCTGAAGTATTTATGGAACAAGCAAATTATTTAGCACAATTCCATACTGTAAATGATGGGATTTCTTGCTTGGTTACAGATCAAATGGATATTGTTACACAGTTCGGTGACGAATCGGCAGATCCCCTTTCGATAGAGCAATATATCCGTTATTTGTTTGAAAATATGCCAACACCTGCATTACAATATGTGATTTTATTGGGATCTGGAACAGATAATTACGATTATTCAATCTCCCTTGAGGATTGGTATTCCCAAAAGCAGAAGAATAAAATTCTAGTGAATTCAATCCAAGATGATAACTATGTGATTTTATATAATGGAAGTAGTCCAGATATTTCTATAGGAAGAATACCAGCTCAAACAACTTATGAGCTGAATTTACAAATTAGTAGAATAGAAGAATATGCCCAAAATCCAAATTATGGTTGGTGGCGAAATAAAGTTCTTCTTTTGGCAGATGATGAATTGAAAGCTACAAATGCTAGTGGTTATGAAGGAATTGGGGGTTCACCAAACGATACAGCTGGTATGAATCATAGTAAACGTGTAGTTCAGATGGAAGAAGCTCTTGATCCGGAGATTTTTGTTGAAAAGATTTTTGCTTTCAATTATGGTCTTGATGAATTCAACACAAAGCCGGGCGTAACTGATGAGATTGTCGAAAAAGTGAACGAAGGAGCACTTATTTGGTATTATATCGGACATGGTAATCATGATGTATTAGGCGATGAAGAATATTTTCGGGGCTCAGTTCACAGTAATTATTTACAAAATTATGATAAATTGAATTTGTTTATTGCTGCCTCTTGTAGTGTGGGTGAATTTTTCCTTGATGAAGATGAATGTATTGCTACGAAGTTTCTGTTTCTTGAAGATGGTGGCTCTATTGCTACTGTAGCAGCATCATCTGGTTGTGGACCTGTTGCAAATACCACATTAATGAAGTCTTTTATCGTAAACATGTTAAATAATGCAAATGGGAAACAAACTATAGGAATGGCTCTCTTAAATGCTAAGGCAGAAAATTCAAACTATAGTACAAATAATAAACTCTATCATATTTTTGGTGACCCAATTTTAAAAATAACTACACCGAATATTCAAGGGAAGATTGAATTTCAAAATACTGAGATCGCTGATACTTTACACGCTCGCCAAACTGTAAATGCTCAGGGTAATTTTGAATTAAATAATACATTGAATACGCAAGTTGAACTACGTGTCTTTGATACTTCCATTGAGAAAACATATATAAATTATAATTATTCTAAAACAATTGCCGCTACTGATTCAACATTTTATTTTACTGTGAATTATCCTGAAAATGGAATTTCGTATTACCGAAGCACTACCAATATTATTAATGATGAATATGATTTTAGTTTCATCATTCCAGACGATATTCATAATGGTGAAAATGGTAGAATTATTAATTATATAGCAGATATTCAAAATAATGTGGAATATGTAAATTGTATTACTTCAATAAATTACAGCAAGGACGCTCTCGATGTTCAAAGCACTGATGTTCCCCAAATATCATTATGGTTAGACTCAAAAACATTTCTACATGGTGATAATGTGTGCAGTAATCCAACCTTGATTTGTAGAATTAGTGATGAAAATGGAATTAATATTTCCGGTTCTCCAGGAAGAAAGATTCTTTTACTCATTGATAATAGCCAAAATCAAGAAGATTTAATTGATGTTACAGAAAGTTTTGTTTATGATCAGAACTCCTATACAGCGGGTGAGCTTAAATGGCAATTGAATAATCTCTCCGAAGGACAACATTCAATTCAACTTTTTGCTTATGATAATTTTGGTGATTGGTCTGTAGCAGAAACCAGTTTTATCACAAAAAAAATAGGTGATATTACTATTTCTGATATGCTTCCATATCCAAATCCGATGGAAAAAGAGGGATATTTTACATTTGTTATCACTGAACCCGCTGATGTTACTTTAAATATTTATACAATTACAGGAAAAAAGATCAGAAGCATCAAGAAATTTGCCTGTAATGCAAATTATAATGAAATTCAATGGAATGGGAAAGATCAAGATGGAGATTATCTTGCAAATAATACTTATTTTTATAAGCTAAAAGCAAAATCTTTAATTTCAAATAAATCTGTTGAAGAAAAAGGAACTTTTGTTATTTATCATTAGGTATTTAGCTTATTCCCAAATCAGAATTTAGAAGCAGACTTAATAATAAAAATTAAGCATTAATATTTTTAAAAAATTTATATAGTCAGGAGAATACTGGATATGATTAACAAAATAGCCAAACTTCGAACCTTAAAAGAAAAAGCCAGATTAGGTGGCGGAGAAAAAAGAATTGAAGCGCAACATAAAAAAGGGAAATTAACAGCCAGAGAACGACTAAAATTATTATTAGATCCAGATAGTTTTGAGGAATTTGATTTATTCAAAATACATCGTTGTCACGATTTTGGAATGGAAAAGAATAAACCTATGGGTGATGGTGTAGTCACCGGATACGGTACAATTGATGGCAGGATTGTCTACGTTTATGCTCAAGATTTCACTGTGATTGGAGGATCATTATCAAAAACCCATTCTGAGAAAATTTGCAAAATCATGGATATGGCAATGAAGAATGGTGCTCCGGTAATCGGTATGAATGATTCTGGTGGAGCTCGTGTCCAGGAAGGTGTAAATGCTTTAGCAGGTTATGCTGATATTTTTCTGAAAAATGTGATGGCTTCCGGTGTGGTACCTCAGATTTCAGCAATTATGGGACCTTGTGCTGGTGGTGCTGTTTATTCTCCGGCAATTACAGATTTTGTGATAATGAATAAACAGAGTAGTTATATGTTTCTCACTGGTCCAAAAGTTGTAAAAACTGTTTTGAATGAGGATGTTACGACCGATCAACTCGGTGGAGCAATGGTTCATTCTTCCAAAAGTGGAGTCGCTCACTTTGTAACTGATGATGAAGAAGAAACAATTCTGTTGATAAAAAAACTGATAAGTTTTCTTCCTTCAAATAATATGGAAGACGCTCCATACAAAGTTCCAACAGATACTATTGGTAGACATTGTGAAGAATTGAATCATATTATTCCAGAAAATCCAAATAAGCCATACGATATTTTAGAAGTTATTAATCATCTCGTAGACGATGGAGAATTTCTAGAAGTTGCCAGAAATTATGCTCAAAATATTGTGGTTGGTTTTGCACGAATGAATGGGAATACAGTAGGAATTGTGGCAAATCAGCCAAAATTTCTCGCAGGTGTTTTGGATATAAATGCTTCAGTTAAATCTGCTCGTTTTATCCGTTTTTGCGATGCTTTTAATATCCCTCTAATTGTTCTTGAAGATGTACCGGGATTTTTACCAGGATCAAATCAGGAACATAATGGCGTGATTCGTCATGGTGCAAAATTGCTTTATGCTTTTGCAGAAGCAACAGTTCCCAAGATAACACTCATTCTCAGAAAAGCTTATGGTGGTGCATATTGTGTGATGAATAGTCGTCATATGAGAGCTGATGTGGTTTATGCTTGGCCTTCTGCTGAAATTGCCGTAATGGGACCTGCCGGAGCAATAAAAATAGTATTCAGAAAGGATATTGAAGCTGCTGAAAATAAAGCGGAAATGACAGCAGAGAAAGAGCAAGAATACAAAGATAATTTTGCGAATCCCTATAAAGCTGCTGAACTTGGTTTTATTGATGATATTATTGAACCAACTTCGACCAGATTTCGCTTGATTAGAGCTTTGGAAATGCTCTCAACTAAAAGAGATTCCAATCCACCTAAAAAACATGGGAATATTCCTTTGTAGATACTTTCAAAAAATATAAAAATTTTGTCCCTGGCGAAAAGTTTTCTGCACATAATTTTCAGTAAGGGACTTTTTTTTATTTTTTCCTTTTTCTTGATTTTCTTTTCATTTTCCTTATTTTTTTCTTCTTATTTTTTAGGGCTTTCTGAGATAAAACGATAACATTGTTGCTATAATTGACTTTTTTTTTCTCTTCAATCTGCTTTGAGGATTCAATGGATTTTAGATTCTCTCGTAATTCTTTTCCCATTTTATGTAGTGGACTTTTTTCAAAACTTTTTCTAGAAAAATCCTCTCCTGAGTGTATCATTTTTTTTTCATTTGGCAATTCTATATTATGATATTCGAAAACCGAAATAATGTGATTATGCAAATCATTCATCGTTGGGTCATAGTCAAGATTATTAACCATATCCAAAACATATTCCAAACCCTTTTTTGAAAAAATTCTACATAATGAAGTAGCTAATACTGTTTTATTAGTTATATCTTTCTCTTTTTTTAATAACTTTATTAGTAAGTTTTCACTATAATTATATGGGATATATCCTAAGATAGAGGCAAATTCCATTTTCATATCTAAATCCGTATCATATAATTTCTCCAATTCATTTACTACTTCAATTCCACCTATTTTTTTTAAACTGTGCACTGAAATAGAGTAAATTATTTGCATTGAATTTGTTTTTTTTAATATATCAAATAGAAAAGGAATAGATTCTACTATTTTGAGATTTCCTGCTAAAGTGACTAAAGCTTCTTCCAATAAATAATTGATATTTTTTGTTCTATTTAGTTCTAATAGCACTTTTGACGATATCTCTTTGTGTTTTGATAATCCTATTACTACTAAATCAAAATTTTCTTTTGCTATTCTATCTAATCCTTTTTCTTTATATTCATCATAATGGTTTATGCAAAAATCATTTAATATTTCCCATAAAGTATCCGGAGTCTTATCAATAAATTTATCTCTTTGTTTGGTCATTTCAAAAACTTTATTTAAGTGTTTATTGAATATAAATATATTTTGATTTTTTTCTAATATTTTTAGAGGATATTTGATGAAACTAAGTATAATATGATATTGTAAATTTGAAGCAAAATTATTTTCAATATTCTCAAACTCTAAGTAAAGTTTTATTATTTCTTTAAATTCACTATCTGAGGGAATAAAATTTTTGATGCTTGCCAACAATGATAAACCTTCCATTCTCTTTGAAGCACTTAGAAAATCCCTATTTGATTCTGATTCTTTATACTTTATTTTAATTCGATTAATTAATTCAAGAAGATGACTTAAAACATTTTCTTGGTTGGGAAAAAATTTAGTTAGAGCACTGACGCTTTCTTCTCTAACAATACTTTTTTCATTAGATAATAATTCGATTAGCCTATCTTTCTTTAGTAAATGATAATATTTTTCCATCTCTTGTTATTTCCTTTTTTATAAAATTTTTGATACTAGCTATTAGGATATTTTAAATGCAAGTAAATATAGTCAAAGTATTCTGTAATTTCATCTTTTTCTTCCTGAATATTGAAATCATTTTCCAATTTTTCTTCCGTTGAAATATTCTCTATACATTGTTTAATAAACAGTTCCAGAGCATACTGTTTCAATTCATTACTGAATAATAAAAAATCCAAATCCTTGTAATGATTTTTAATAAAATCTAAACTTTCCTCAATTAAATTCCGAATAAACATTATCCTTCTGCTATCTTCGTCAAGAATTTCATTATCATATTTTTCTGCAGTAAATACACTCTTTATGCACGATTTTGCAAGTCCAATTATAATATCATTCATAAAACCTCATTTCTCCTTCTCCATACTAAATTATTTATCCCTCAATCACTTCAAGTCGTTTACCAGCTTCTTTTCCCCAATCACTATATTTCCCGTATTTATCAATGATCCTTTGGAAGACACGTTTTGCTCTATCAATTTTGTGCAACTTGATATAACTCTCGGCAGCTCTAAGTTCAGCAGAAGCAGCCCATCTTGTTTGGTTTTCATAATTATAATTCACTTTCAGGAATTCGGTGATTGCTTTTTCATAATCTTCTAATCCAAAATAGGATTCCCCGAGCCAATACTGAGTTTCAGCTTGCAATACTTTCTCTGTAAGAAGTGGCAAAGCTTTAGAAAACATCTCAATTGCGTGTGTATACTTTTTGTCCCGATAATAACAAAAGGCAATATCAAAAACTGTGTTTGCTTGCAAATCTTCGCTTCCCCAGCGATCTAAGATAATTTCATAAGCGGAAATTGCTTTTTCCCATTCTTCGATAGTTTTGCAGACGTAAGCAAAATTCTGAGTGGCATTCAAAGCTAAATCACCTTTTTCATCATGCTGAATCACTTTATAATAATGCTCAAGAGCTTTCTCATAATTTTCTGAACTGAAATAAATAGTCCCCAATTTAAGATTTGCCTTATTTACCAGATTTTGGTCATCAGCAAAAACTACTTTCTCAAAATCGTTTTTTGCCAATTCGGATTTCTTTTGTTTTAGTCTGGTAATTCCTCTCCAGAAATAGGTTTGCAAACGCAGGCTGTCTTTTAAAGTGCTGTTCTTCAATTGCTTTGTAAATATTTTTTCTGATTTCACAGGATTGGATTCTGATAAATAAATTCCTCTGTGCATTTCAATTTCGGATTTTGCTAATTCTGAGATTTGTTTTTTATACTTTTTTATAAATTGATTTGCTTTTTGTTCAGCATTTGTCTTCAACAATGATATGATAAACTCTTTAATAGAATTTTCAAAACCTTTTTTTTCTACAACCTTTTCTCCACTGATATTTATATACTTTTGGTAGGTTTTTACAGAATTATTGAAATCTTTTAATAAGAAATGAATATGTGCCAATTTCTGATAATTATCCAAATTATTCTTATCTGATTTGATAAGTTGTTCCAATGAATATTTTGCCATCTCAAAATCATTTGTTTCAATCTGAAATTGAGCTAAAATTCTGAGAAGTTCGTCATCTTTTTCCTTAATAAACAAAATTGTTTCCTTAGCTTTTACTTTTTCACCAACCGCTAAATAATCATTACTCAATAACTTATAAAATTCATCATCCCTTTTGGAAAGAGGAATCCGCAGTAAATATTTCAGAGAATTATTATAATCGTTTCTTTCTCGAAATATCTTGGTCAGGAAATAAACAGCATCTTTAAATTCAGTAAATATTTCGGAATTATTGATAAGGAATTCAAGTCGACTAATTGCATTTTCTTTTTGTAAAGCAGAAAATTTTGATGAATCTATTATTGCAACTTCATAGATTGATACAGCATAATGAAAGTAAACTTCAGGTTGAGAAATATTGATGAAATCGCTTGCTACTACATAATTTTCAAGTGATTTTTGCATATTCTCATTTAAGAAATAATATTCTGCCAAATCTATTTTTACTTGCGAAAATTGCTGCTCGGAAACCGGTTTCTCATTCTTTAACATTTCCCAATAAGGAATTGCTTTGCCGATGTTAGATTTTGCATAATACTCAGAAAGTTCGTAAATAAACTGATTTGCAACGATGGAATCAGGATATTTTTTTATAAACTCAGAAAGTTTTTTTTCTATAACAACATTAATTGAACCTTCTGTTATCATCATTTTACGTAATGAAAGTTCATCTGATTTTTCAATTATGGATAGATTTTTTAAGCTTCTTATTAACTTTGAAACCTCAGCTAAATGAGTTTCACTGAGAGTTAAATTACCTACTTTTTTGTTTTTTTCTGCTAATTTTAAATGCAAAATTGCTTTTAAATAAAGATGCTCAGGATTATCTGAATTCTGGAGAAGATCAAGGCTTTGCTGATATTTTTTTAGATCATTCGCCAGAATTTCGATTAATGAATTTCTCAGTTTTAGATTGGGAGTTTTGTTTTCCTCTTTTATCATTACATTTAACAATTTTTCAAACGCAATTTGATAATTTTTTTGTTTAAACTTTCTAATATATTCTTTGCGATTTATTATTTTATTCTTCAGAATTTCATCTGTGTTTTTTAAATTAATTTGATCTAATTCTATCAAGGCTTCTTCATATCTTTCTAAATTTTCATAACACAAGGCAAGTTTATAATTGGCTTCATATTGAAAATTATTTTCTGAGTTTTCAATAATTGCCTTTTGATAATATTTTATTGCTTGAGAGTACATTTGAAATATTTCTGAATAAATTTCTCCAATATCCTTGTAAATAATCTCTGTTTGAATATATTTCGAGTAATTTGATAGAAGCTCTTTATATATATTCAAAGCATATTTCGCTTTCTGGTCTTTTTTATAAATAGTAGCTAATTGTAGTTTTCCCATAGCGATAATACTATCTTTTGTTGTATTTTGCAAAATGCTATTAACAATTTCTTCTGCTTTTTCAAATCTGTTTTTGAATTCGTAAGCTTGAGATATTTTTAGTAAATAAACCGGTTTCAAGTCCGAATCTTTAAAAATCTTGAGATATTTCTTCTCATTCGAAATAATTTTGTCATATTTACCTTTCTCAAATTCACATATTGTTTGAAAATAAATATATTTAGGAAAATATGAAGAACTTGTAAACTTGTTTGTCAGCTTTTGAATTTGCTCGTAAGCTGTGTTATAATCGTTCAACTTTACATAAATTTCACTAATTTGCCATAGAATTTTTTCTTGATGTTTACGAGGGATATTCTTCTTCAATTTTCCCAATAGAAATTCTGCACCTGCTTGTAAACCACTTTTCTTTTGGACAAGATCAAATTCAATATCCAAGGCTTTCCAACGAGCATCAGATTGAGGAAAATCGGTTGTTATTTTTTCTAAAGTAGATTTACCGAGATTGGGAATATTATTCTCAAAATACGCTTTTGCCAACCATAAATATACTTCCGGTAATAACACAGCTTCCGGGTAATTTTTAATCAATTTCTCACCAATTAGAATTGTTTGATTGTAGTCCTCTAATGTAAAATGTGATTCCAAAATATTGCTCAAAGATTTTTTTGAATAAGCTGACATCGGATAATCAGATATCAATTTATTATAGTTACTAACTGCCTTAGTAAATTTATTTTGAGAAAATTGTAGATTGGCAAGATTATAGAATGTTTTCTCTTTGAAATCACTGGCGGGATATGATTCTAATAGTTGTTTGAAAACTTTTTCTGATTCGGTTAGATTGTTTATATTTTGATAACTTTGTCCAATTAGAAATAAAGATTTTTCAGCTTCAAGTGAAGTTGGCTTTTCTTTCACAATTTTTTGCAATTCGAGAATAGCTTCATCATACAAACCATCATCAAAGAGGTTTTTAGCAAAATTAAAATCCGTAGCATTTATTAGATAAAATGTAAAAATTATGGTGATGAATAATATTTTTCGCATATTTTTCTCCTGAAATTCAGAAATCTATCTGTTTGTCATTACTCAAAAATGTGTTTCTATGTCAATAATGGAAAAAGGAAAGAATGGAAAAAACGGAAAAACGGAAGAAAGAGAAAAATGGAAAAATAGATAAATAAAACAAAACCTCACCTCAATCCTCTCTTGCAAGAAGAAGAAGTCTCCCTTCTCCTTGCAGGAGAAAGGGGTAAGGGGATGAGATAGATTTATAGAGGAATTCTTTCATTGCTTTCACAATGTATGACTTCTTTCGTAAGAAATTCTTTCGATGTTTTACGATTTATAACAATTCTTCCTTTCTTTTTCTTAGTCCGTGAAAATCCGTGGCAAATTTTCCCCGTTCTTAGCGTCTTTGCGGTGAAATTTTTCTTCGAACCTCATAAGCACAAATAGAAAAAGCGACCCCAACATTCAATGAATTCTTCATACCAAAAACAGGTATTTCAACTATTTCATCACAAATTTTCAAAATATCTTCCGAGATACCCAAAGCTTCATTCCCTAATATTAGTGCTAACGGTTTATCATATTTTGTTTCAAAAATAGATTTTGCATTTGTCGTGGTTTCCAGAGCATAAATGGAATATTCTTTTGATTTGTAGTGCTCAATTGCTTTTAGTGTGGATGGAAAATGTTTCCATTTCACTATTTTTTCTGTTCCCATTGCAGAATCTTGAACTTTTTTCTGATCAGGTAATGAGGTATATCCGCAAAGAACTATTTCGGAAATTCCCACACATTCGGAAGTACGAAAAATCGCTCCAACATTGAAAGCAGAACGAAGATTATCCAAAATAACAACAACCGGAATGATGCTATTTTCTTTACTTTTTTTATCTATTTTATTGATGATTATTTTATGATCTATCAGCGTAGAAGAATAAGTTTGTTCATAAGGTATAAATAATTGTAAAAAATTATGTTGAGTTAGATTATTCGAAAGTTTTTCCCGCAAATTTGAAAATTTTTCAATTTTGTTGTCGGAAATCCATTTTAAACAATTTTTTAAATTTTCCAAATAATCAATTCTCAATTCTGAGTTTTCCCAATTTTTCTCAATTAGTTGGCAAATATCAAGAATTTTTTTGACTTGTCTCTTCTCTGGCAAATTTGTAAACTTTTTTTTAGAAAATTTCATTACAATATTTTTGATTTTTTTTCGAGTTCATTTCATTTTGTTCTCAAGCAGGGGTTTGGGAACAAGAGTGTTATGAATTCTTCCTTTTTTCGTGCTAATTCGAGTAAATGAGCTTCGCAGGTCTCCCTTCGGTCGGCTCGTGGTTTCATCTTTTCTGACTATTCTAATAATTCTGAAACAAAGTCTTCGTTATCCAAACTGAATTCAATAGCAACAATATAAAACGGTAAGCCAATAATAGGTAAAAATTGTAGTTTTGAAAAATCTTTTTCGGTGGTTAAAATTGCATCAATTTTTCTTATGGAAAGCTCACTTTTGATTTGATAAAATAATGAAATATCTTTAAAATCATAATGATCTGGCATTTTGAAATGATGAACAAAATCAAGATTTGCTTTTTTGATCGTATTCTCAAATGATTCCGGTAATCCTATTCCGGAAAGAAGAGCAATTCTTTTATTTGATAAATCACTAACTTCAAATCTTTCAAATGTACGATTATAAATCCTTGAAATTTTATAGCTCCCGGTCAAGATAGGTTTGTTATATTTTTTAAGATAATTTGGAATTGTTTTTGAACCACGATAAACTATAAAATCTGAGTGTTTCAGGGTTGAAAGAGGTTCCCGTAATATTCCTGATGGCAACACCATTCTATTTCCAATTCCTCCGAT
Organism: Candidatus Cloacimonadota bacterium; assembly: GCA_021108315.1. Lineage (GTDB taxonomy): Bacteria > Cloacimonadota > Cloacimonadia > Cloacimonadales > TCS61 > JAIORE01. The sequence continues at coordinate 19,460 of JAIORE010000038.1, read as the reverse complement.
ATGATTAAAAATCACAAAATCATAATCTCGCTGAACTCTATGGTGTTGATAAGAATCATCTAAAATAATGTAATCCAGATCAGGAAATTTTTTTTCTAAAATTTTGATGGCTAATTTACGGTTTCGCCCTGAAATTACGGGAATTCTCGGAGATTTCAAAGCAATGAGAAATGATTCGTCTCCGGCGTGTTTCGCATAAGGAAATACTTCTTGAAAATCAGAAATCAGTGTTACCAAATTTTCATAATCTCCTTTATAACCCCGATGAGAAATTGCCACTTTTTTGCCATTTTCTGTTAAATATTTTGCCAAAAATATAGTAAAGGGTGTTTTTCCACTTCCACCACTCACAATATTTCCAATGCTGATAATCTTAATTCTTGATTTAAATGATCTTAAAATTTTCTTACGGTATAATTTTCTAAAAGATATTTGTAAAAACGCATATAAAATACTAATTGGATAAAGTATAATTGAAATAATACTTCGTTTGTATAAATTTTTATTTATGAAATTTTGTAGTTTCATTTATAAAATTCCTTAATTATTTTTCTCAGCGTTCTCTTTTTCTTTGCGTCTCCGCGTCTTTGCGAGAGTAATTTATTTTTTCTTAGAAAATTTACTAAATATGGGAACAAATATCAATGATGCGATCATTCCTAAACTTCCAGCTTGTGGAACCATTTTCGCTCCCCAAATAAAGAAAAGTATTAAGCAAATTGTAAGTCCACCCACCGAAGCAGCTATAGCACCGGTTTTATTAACTTTTTTATTAAATAACCCCCAAATAAATGGTCCTAAAAAAACTGAAGCAATTGCCCCCCAAGAAATAGATAGAATTGTTACAATCACCGCTGGTTTCAACATTGCCAAGAGCATAGACAAAAGTATGAAAAAGATACTTGCAATTCGAATTAGTTTTGTAAGAGATTTGTCTGTTGCATTTTTTCGTATAAAACCCTTGTAAATATCCTTAGTGATTGTCGAACCGGAAATGAGAACTAATGAAGCGAGTGTAGACATTGAAGCTGCTAAAATCAAAAGCAAGATTACAACCGTGAGAGCTGCCGGAATCACAGTAACCAAAAGTTCTGGCATCAAAGCATCAAAAACCGGTTTTCCATTATCAAAAGCTAGTGGATTTGCCTGTGGTGACAAAAACAGTCGTGTCAAAGCTCCAGTAAAATATGCAACTCCGGTAACGATGAGAGCAAAAGTAGAAGAAGCAAACATTCCAATTCTCACAGATTTTTTATCTTTAATCGCATAAAATTTTTGAAGTAACTGTGGCATCGCAAAAGGAGCAATACTAGTAAGAAAAACTAATGAAAGAAGTGGAATTATTCCCGGAGGTCCAACGGGAGCTACAAGTTTTGGATTAATTGTTTTTAACGATGATATAATATTTGGAATTCCTTCACCTTTGGCAATTGTGCTTCCTAAAAGTATAAATACTCCGGCAACCATAATCATTCCGAAAATCACATCAATCATTGCCATAGACTTGTAACCACCTAAAACCAAATAAAATCCTGTAAAAATTCCCATAAAAAGTAAAACATAAATATATGGCATATGAAAAATCACTTCAAAAAGATAACTGAGTCCCATAAAAACAGCTGCTGTATACGGAATAAAAAAAATAAAAATTGATGCTGATGTAAAAATTTTCATAAATGGGCTTTTATATCTTGCTTCTAATAGTTCCGGCATTGTTTGAACATTATATTTTCCGGCAAATTGCTTAATTCTATTTCCTAGTAAAAACCAGACACCAAAAACTCCAATGATTGTATTCCCTATCGCAACCCACAAACCTGAAAGTCCAAAAGCCCAACCAATTTTTCCGGCAAAACCTATAAATAAAACTGCCGAGAAATAAGCCGTTCCATAAGAAAAAGCTGTCATCCAAGGACCAACCTTTCCACCACCAAGTAAAAAATCATTAAATGACTTTGTCTTGCGTGATCCACGAATTGCCACAACTATGATCAAAATCGTATAAGCTAAAATAGCAAGATAATTTACGATCATCAATACTCCTTAATTTTATGGTTATTTTTCTTTTTTTAGCAACGAACAAAACTAACAATACAAACAATAAGATTAATTACAGAGCACACTTTGGTCATAGAGGTAAATATTCAATTCCTAAGTATTTTCTGGGTTTGCATTGCAATCATAAGTTCTTCATTTGTAGGTATTTTTAACGTTTTTACTTTTGCATTTGCATTTGCTGAACTGATATCCAAAATTCCACTAATGAATCTACTGTTTTGTGTCTCATCAATTTCTATTCCAAGAAAATCCATATCTTTGCAAATTAGATCACGTAAAATCGGCATATTTTCACCAACTCCTCCAGTAAAGATAAGAACATCAAGCCCATTCATCACAGCTGTATAAGCACCGATATATTTTTTGATTCGATAAGTATAAACATTATGAGCACGGATCGCATCAGGATTATTTTTAAGTAAAATTTCATCTTCAATTTCGCGCATATCATTTGAGATTTCAGAAAGTCCAAGCATCCCGCTTTTATTATTCAAAATCGTATTCACTTCATCCACAGACATATCAAGCTGTTGCATCATATAAATTGGAATTGCCGGATCAAGATCACCACAACGAGTTCCCATTACCAATCCTTCCAAAGGAGTAAATCCCATAGAAGTATCTACCGATTTACCATATTTAATTGCTGTAATAGATGCACCATTACCGATGTGACAAGAGATAATCTTCAAATTTTCTACTTTTTTCCCAAGAAAATCAGCAGCTAATTGACTCACATATTTATGTGAAGTTCCATGAAAGCCATATCGCCTGATCTTATGATCTCTGTACATTTTTCGAGGAATTGCATACAAAAAAGCATGTTCCGGCACCGTTTGGTGAAAAGCTGTATCAAAAACACCACATTGCGGTTTATCAGGAAGTAAATTTTTCATAGCTTCTACTCCCAAAATGTTTGCCGGATTATGCAAGGGAGCTAATGGAATACAATCTCTCATCACTTCCAAAACATGATCATCAATAATCACAGCTCCGGAATAGTGTTCTCCACCATGCACAAGACGATGTCCGACAGCATCAATTTCTTTGAAACTACTGATTGCTCCCGTTTCATTATCAATTAGATGATCTAAAATTAGTTTAATCGCAACTGTATGATCATTTATTTGAATTACATCTTTCTTTTTATGAAACGATTTTGTTTTGTAAGAAAACAAAGAACTGGATTCACCAATTTTCTCGGCAATCCCTTCGGCAAGAACTACTTTAGTTTCTACATTTATGAGTTGAAATTTTACTGAAGAACTACCGCAATTAATTACAAGAATTTTCATATTATGAATTTATTAAAGCACATATAAAATTTATGAAAACTAAGAGAAGTTTTCCTGTTTTAATTCAGGGAAAATAAGTTCAATTTCAACTTTTGCTCTGGCGATGGAATCGGAAGCATGTACAGCATTACGGGTGCTGGTATCGGCAAATAAATATCTGATAGTACCGGCTTTGGCTTTTCCAATAATTGTATTTCCAATTAATTCTCTTAATAAAGGCACGGCACTATCACGATGCAGAACTACGCCAACAACTGTTCCCGAAAGCATAAACTCCATTAATCTTCCAAAAAACGGTTTACCTATATGTTCAGTATAGAATTCTTTAGCAAGTTTCTCGTCAAAGCGAAACATCTTTATTCTTTCTATTATAAAGCCATGGTCCTCGACCATTTTAATTATCGCACCAACCTTATTTTTGGCTGTAGCGTTTGGTTTAATTATTAATAATGTATTGTGTTCCATTCTTTACCACTCTTTTTTAGTTTCTATAAAATCTAAAGCAGCTACTTTTATAGAAATATCTCTATTTAGCATACTGCTCATTTCTAATTTGTGATTTAATATTTTTGTCCAAAGATCATAAATATTTTTCTCTTTTATCTTTTTTCCCAAATAATGAAGAATCATGTTTAGATAAAAATCATCTCTATCACGCTCTATATGAACAACTATGAATTTAAATTTTTCCTGTGTGATATCATATTCCCGGAAACGAACATCTACTACACCTAATCCCTGTTTCAACAAACTTTCGAAATTGATCTGCAAATCTTTTTTTACTTCTGTCATTCTGAAAACTCCTAATTACCAAAATCAACTGTAAATTTTTTATTTACTATTAATCTGACAACAACTTTTTATTAATTGGATAAATTATCATAAATATAGATATGAAAGAAAATATATCGCTGATAAAATCTATTGGTTTTGATAGAGAATATTTAAAATTATTATTTTGATTTACATTGAGAATCAAATTCAAATTTTTGTTCCAACTTTGCGTACTGAATGATTTTATTCAATCTGTTTTTATGTACTACTTACGCGAATATAGATGAAAGGATTTAGTATGAAAAAATATAAATTATTTTTATTTTTAATTTTGCTTTTTTGTGTATATAGCATTATAAATTCACTTAATATAAACAATAATCCTCTAATTAACCCCCATATATTCATTTACCAAACAGTATTACTTGTTTTAATTATTTTTGTTTTAGTATATTTTTTTTTAAATCGTCACAAACTATCAATAGAATTAAAAAAAGAAATCGTAGAACGTGAAAAAGTAGAAAAGCAATTACTTGATTTCAGCAAAGAATTAGAAAAAAACGTGAAAATGCGGACAGAAGAGTTGAATACTGAGATTGAAACTCGTAAAGAGATTGAGATAAAATTGAAAAGAAGTTATTCAAAATTGGAAAAAGTTTTAGAAGATACGGTAAATGCACTTGTTTCTGCAATTGAAAAACGAGATTTATACACTGCTGGACATCAAAAAAAAGTTGCCTTGTTAGCTTGTGCAATTGGAGAAGAATTAGGCTTTAATAAACATCGTAATGAAGGTCTTTTGATAGCAGCCAAGCTACATGATATTGGAAAAATCAGTATTCCGGCAGAGATATTGAATAGACCTGGAAGACTTTTAAAACAAGAATTTGATATTGTAAAAACCCATTCTCAAGCAGGTTATGATATATTAAAAGGAATCAATTTCCCATGGCCAATTGCAGAAATTGTTTTACAACATCATGAAAAAATTGACGGTAGTGGTTATCCAAAAGGTTTAAAAGGTAATAAAATCATTCTTGAAGCAAAAATAATCTGCTTGGCAAATGTTATTATTGCAATGAGTTCTCATCGTCCATTTGTTCCCAGTACGAGTTTAGATAGTATTTTTGATGAGATTAGGGGGTTAAGCGGTTTCTCGTATGAACCAAAAGTGGTTAAAGCATGTCTCAAAGTAATCAAAAAAAGTGATATAAATTATCAGTTAGATAATTAGAAAGCGATGTTACCAACGTCACCTTTTAATTTCAAATTAAAATCTTGTTTTCAAGTTTGTCTTGTGAATGTTGAAGTTAATGTGTTTTAATAATCTTACATTTAGGATGTTTTTCTTCAAATTTCTTGGTGAGAGTATTATAATTAACAAGTATTGATTTCAGTTTAGTTAATTTTCCAAATTCGTCTACCGAGGGAAGATAATAACAATTACAATACAATTTTTCCAAATTAATAAGGTCTTCTAAAAAAGTAATTTTATCAATAGAAGTATCTGATATTTTCAATATTCTTAGTTCACTCGATTTACTTAAAAATCTTAAATTTTTTACTTCTGTAGATGAACAATCAAAGTACTTTAACTTTTCTAGTTTTTCTACAGTAGTGAAATTTGAGATCGTTGTATTAGCACAATTCAAATAGGTAAGATTCAGTTGCTTTTCCAATGAATTTAAAGTAGTTACCAATGTACCGGCAATATTTATTTTTCTCAAAATTGAGCTATTGATCTCGTTTAAAGTTTTGATTTTTGTATCGGAAATATCAAGTTCTTCCAATTGATTAAAATTCTGTAATCTTTTTAAGTTTACTAATTTGGTTTTAGCAAGCTTCAAGATTTTTAGGTATTTCATATTTTTGATAGGAGCCATAGATTCTACATTAGTAAAAGAAAAATCTAACTCTACCAAATCAGCAAAGTTACTAATCCTTTCCAAACTACCGATCTGAGTATTTGAACAATTTAATTTTTTAATTTTAACTAGTGTGGCTATTGGTTCTAAACTACTTATCTCTGTTTCTGAACAATCTAATTCTTCCAATTCAGTTAAAAATCTTAGAGGTTCAAGGTGTTTAATTCTGGTTTTGCTACAATTGATTTTTTTAATTTTTGCAAGATCAGAAATATCAGCTTGGGTGATTTTATTTTTATTTAACGTTTGAGCAAGAATTTGTTGCCAGCTAAGATCAATACTAAACCAGAAATCGTTTACTTTTTTTTGATATTCTCTTTCAAGTTTTTCTTTTTTTTGTTTCTCAAGTTTTTCCTTGATTTTATCTTGTTCACGTTTTTGTTGTTTCAGAAGTTTTTTATCAGATTCTTCTTTTTCAAGTTTTACTTGTAGTTTAGCAAATTCTAATTTTACCTTTATCTCCTCTTCGAGTTGAGCTCTTTCCTGTACGGTTTTTTCATTAATAGCTTCTCTTCTTTGAAAGCGAACTAATTCTTCTTTTACCTGTTTTAAACCATCTCCAGCTTTATAGTTCCAAAACTTATCCAAAAGAAGAATTTCATTATAAGTCTCCCAGGCGTTATCACCTTTCGGTTCAATAAGTTTTCTTTTATCAATTTGTGATTGTGCTTTCTCAAAAAGAGAATCCAGTTTTTTTCTGAAAGCTTTTTCCTCTTTTGTTTCTTCCTTTTTTTTATTTACATCCTTCTTTTTTAAATCATTATAAACAGAATGTTTCTGCTTTATACCTAAGATACCTAAAACATTTTTTCTTTCAATAAAATTATTAATTTTGGGGTAAATCAAATAGCTTCCAACTGCGATAATACCTATAATAAAAAACATAACAAACCAGTTTAACAAAGCAATAAAGATTCTCTTTCTCCTGCTTATTTTTGCTTTTTGGGCTTGTCCTTCTACCAATAGAATATTCAAAAGTCCTAAAAAGACTAAATAATCCGAAGCACACTCTTCGCATTCATATTTATTTGAAAATGGTAAATTTTGAAAAACTCCAAAACCTAACATTCTTTTTCGTTCTTTGCTTTTGCATACAGGACAATATCTAGATAAAATGATTTTCACTAAATCTCCTTCATTTTCTTATATAAATATAAGTTATATTTCTGAACTGATTTTTACAAAGCTAATGTAGAGTCAACTATAAAATATTGTGTGGATTCTTTTGTTTATTAAAATTCATCGTGTTATGCAAAAAATAAAAAAAATTATTTCAACATCAGATATTTTTTTAAAAATTATTGAAATAGACTTGTTTTATAAATATCTGCTATTTCTACGGTTGCGGATAGTTCTTTAAATCAATATCAAAATAAGGTATAATAAAAGTTTAACTTTTTCTTGACGCATAAAGTTGGCACTCGAAAAAAGGTTTTGCTAATTATGAAAAATAAGTTAGTATTTTAATAGAAAAATTTGAATAAATTATTAGGAGAAAAAAATGAACTTAAAACCACTTGATGATCGTGTAGTTCTGGAAGTAAAAGAACAAAAAGAAAAAAATGTAGGAGGAATAATCATTCCCGATACAGCCAAAGAAAAACCACTTATTGGCGAAGTTATCGCAGTAGGAACAGATGAAGACCTTCAGGAAGTTGTAAAAGTCGGAGATAAGATTTTATACGCTAAATACGGCGGAACAGAAGTTGATATCGAAGATAAAAAATATTTAATCGTTTCACGTTCTGATATTTTAGCAATTATTGTTTAGGATAGAAAAATGTTTAAGGAAATATCTACAAATAATTTTGATCAAGAAGTTCTAAAATCTGAGATTCCAGTATTAGCAGATCTTTGGGCTCCTTGGTGTGGTCCTTGCAAAGCACTTACTCCTACTGTAGAAGCTGTTGCCAATGAGTATAAAGATAATCTTAAAGTTGTGAAGATAAATGTTGATGATAATCCATCTTTAGCAGCAAAATACAGTGTAATGTCTATTCCTACATTATTATTTTTCAAAGATGGAGCAATCAAAGAACAGATAATCGGTTTAGTTCCAAAAGAAAAAATAATAAACAAAATCAGTTCTTATGTTTAGATAAAATCTTATTTCAAGTAAGTTAAAAGCTCTCATTTATTTGGGAGCTTTTTTGTTTTCCATTTGTCTTGAAATCCCGAGTCGAGTTTTGATACAACATTAATTTCAATTAATCTCTAAGTAATATATAGTTTGAATAAATAGATTATTTATTATTACTCAAAACCCGACTCGAGATTTCATCTTTATTTTTAAAATCTTCTTTTTCGTTCAGATACCAATTAGATTCGGAAAGCTTCGGAAGGGATTTTAAGTGATTATATTTGACAGAAAATTTCCAACATTTTTTTCGTTCACAATAAAAAAATGTATGCATTGAGGAATAAATGTTAAAAAGTAATGAAATAAGAGAACAGTTTATAGAATTTTTCAAAAACAAAAACCATAAATATTTAAGATCAGCATCAGTGATTCCTATTGATGATCCTACACTTTTATTCACAAATGCAGGAATGAATCAATTTAAAGATATTTTTCTCGGAAAAGTAAATCCCGAGTTCAAGAGAGTGATGAACAGTCAAAAATGTATCCGTGCCGGTGGAAAACACAACGATCTGGAAGAAGTCGGAAAAGACGGCTATCATCATACTTTTTTTGAGATGTTGGGAAATTGGAGTTTTGGTGATTATTACAAAGAAGAAGCAATAATTTGGGCTTGGGAATTGCTAACTTCGGTTTGGAGACTTCCGAAAGAAAAGTTGTATGCTACAGTTTATAAAGATGACCAAGAATCGTATGAATTGTGGAAAAATAAAACTGATATTAATCCGACTCATATAGAATTTCACGGAGATAAAGACAATTTTTGGGAAATGGGAAAAACCGGACCTTGTGGACCTTGTTCAGAAATTCATATTGATCGTGGAATAGAATTTTGTAATTTGAAAGATGATGCCAGTCACATTTGTAAAGTAAATGGAGATTGTCATCGTTACATCGAATTGTGGAATCTGGTTTTTATGCAATATTTTCGTGATGAAGAAGGTGTTTTGCATCCTCTTGCTCAAAAATTTGTAGATACCGGTGCCGGATTTGAGCGTCTTGTACAGATTTTGCAAGATAAAAATTCAAATTATGAAACTGATATTTTTCAACCGGTTATTCAGGAAATTGCAGAGTATTCCAAAGTAAAATATTTTCCTGATGGACGTGGAGTTTCACATCGAGTAATTGCTGACCATATCAGAGCACTTTCTTTTGCAATTGCTGATGGTGGAATGCCTTCCAATGAAGGACGCGGTTATGTATTACGAAGGATTTTGCGTAGAGCAGCTCGACACGGAAGATTATTAGGATTTTTCAAACCATTTTTGTATATTTTGGTAGATTGTTTGGTTGATCTTATGGGGAAAATTTATCCTGAATTGAGTGAACGGCAAGCTCATATCAAAATGATCATCAAAGCTGAAGAAGAACGATTTAATCTTACGTTAGATAAAGGGATTGAGAAATTTGAGGAGATTATATTTGATGGGATTCTTATGCTAAAAGATAAACAAATATTTCCAGGAACATTTGCTTTTATGCTTTATGATACTTTTGGTTTTCCACTTGACCTTACCATCGTAATGGCAAATGAAAAAGGATTTGAAGTTGATGTGCAGGGATTTCATAAAGAGATGGAGAAGCAGAGAACTCGAGCCAGAAACGCAGCTAAATTTATCCTAAATTTTGATGAAATTGATTGGATTGGAATAAATCCAGAATCTGATACTAAGTTTGTAGGTTATAACAATTTTTCGATAGAATGCAAAATCCAAAAATATGCGATTGATGATAAGAATAATATCAAAATCATCTTAGACAAAACTCCTTTTTATACTGAATCCGGTGGACAAACTGCTGATATTGGAAAAATATATAATGATAACTGTAAAATTAAAATTATGAATGTTCAAAAAGCAGGTAATCATTTTATACATATCGGAAAACTAATTTCCGGAAATATAAATTCAGAAATATTTGTTGCTAAAATTGATAAAGCATACCGAAAAAATATTGCTGGAAATCACACTGTAACACATTTACTGCATAAAGCATTAAAAGAAGTTCTTGGAGATCATGTTCAACAAAAAGGATCGGCTGTTCAAGCTGAAATATTACGGTTTGATTTTACTAATTTCAAACAGGTAAGCAGAAGAGAACTTAAGTTAGTAGAAAATATTGTAAATGCAAAAATCAGAGAATGTTTACCCGTAAAAACAGAGCTAAAAGATTTGGAATCAGCCAGAAAAGAAGGGGCAGTTGCTCTCTTTGGTGAGAAGTACGGAGAGATTGTCCGAGTTGTTTCTATCGCTGATTATTCTAAGGAATTTTGCGGAGGAACTCATGTGAATTTTACTGGAGAGATCGGTTTATTCAAAATATTGAGCGAATCATCCATTGCAGCTGGGATACGAAGAATTGAAGCTGTTACCGGAGAATTCTCAGAAAAAATTGTAAATAAAATGGAAGATAATTTAGAAGAAATTTCAGGTTTATTGAATACACAAACAAGTTCAGTATTAGAAAAAATTCATAAACTGCTTGATGAACAAAAATTGTTGCAAAAAACTATCTCTCAATTTAAAGAAAAGAACCTCTCATCACTTATAGATAGCGTTATCACGGTTGCCTTAAAATTTGATGATTTTAAAATTGTTATTGCTAATCCCGAAGTTGAAGATACCAATGAGATGCGAAAAATAGCAGATCAGGTAAAAAGCAAGATCAAGTCTGGAATTGGCGTATTTATTACTGAGATTAAAGGTAAAGTCTCAATTTTGGTAGTTGTGACAAAAGATTTAACCAAAAGATACCATGCCGGAAAAATTGCTTCCAAACTCGCTGAAATTGTTTCTGGAAAAGGTGGAGGAAGACCGGATATGGCAATGGCTGGTGGAAAGGATGTGGAAAAAATTCAGGAAGCTTTAAAGAAAGTTATGGGAATTATTAAGGATTTTTCATAGTGATGGAGTAGAATAAGAAGAAAAATCATCTGTACTTTTGACAGCTTAATTAGATTGTTCATGAAATTAGTGGCGACATAATCTCTCAAAGAGTAATTGTTGAATATTTCTGCGTCCATCTAAAATACAATGTATAAAAACCGAATGATTAATGATTTGATAAATAATTTTATAAGGTTTGCAGTGTATTTCCTTGTAATTATAGATTCCAATTCTTTCAAGTTCCGGTACTAGATGTCCTCTATCCGGATAATCTTTTAAGCTAAAGCAGACATTTTCAATATTGTTTATAATTTTTATCGCAATATTTTTTGAATCATTAGTAGCGATAAATTTATAGATTTCAAACAAATCATACTCAGCATCAATGACAAGGTGAACTTTATAATTTTTCATTGTTATAATCTTGAATTCTATTTCTTACTGAACTAAAAGATTCTTTTAGCTGATTATATTTCCCTTCTTGCAAATTTTTGTTGCTTAAAGCTAATATTTTTAACATGACTATGCTTTCTTGAAATTGCTCATAATCTTTAATATTCTGAACTATTACTTTTGCGTCACCGTTTTCTGTTAAAATCAAGGGCTGATGATTTTCTATAATTTTTTGTATTGCCTCAGCCGTATGTAATTTAAAATAATTTAATGATTTGATAGATTCACTCAAATTCATTGTATCCTCCATAATTTTTGTCAAAGAATTGCAGGAAAACTTTAACAATTTATTCACTAAAATTAGATATGTTTTTCATTTCGTATGCTATTGTATCAGTACTTAAATCTTGCTCATTTGGCCAAACAATTCCACAAAATAGAGGTTTTACCAGTTTAAAATAATCTATGTCTTTTAACTCTGCAAATACTCCTTTATTTAAGATACGGCTTAACATCAAAGTATCCTGAACGACCATCTGATAACTCGATAAATAATCTATAATTATCTCTTGGTTTAACATTTAATACTTTCAGCATATTTATCTCAAAGGTTCAATTTTATGTGGTTGCTGACCTTCAACGACAAGTTTCCAATCTGCCATTAAGTCTTCTTGATGAATCTCTATCCAAGCTTGAATCAACTTCATTTTTTTAGTTGGCATTTTTCCCCCTTATCTAGCAAAAACTTCAATTTCAAAGTTTCTGTTTTTATATTTTGGCAAATATATTTTTTCTTGCTGAATTAAGCAAGAAATATTAATTTTCGGTCTTGTTTAAAAAATACTCTTTTGAATCAAATTCTAAACAACACCCCATCTGATTAAATTGCTCATTATTAGATATACGATATTAATTAAAGTTCTCACTGTTTTTCCCTATTGAAATGAAGTAATTATTCTTTAAATACATATTCACAAACCTTCTCAAACTCATTCACCATCTTTTTATTCAAGTTTTGTGCTTTTCTAAACAGGAGTTTAATAGCTGGCCTAACTATGCCCAAGGCGATAATGATTCCGCTGATCAATCCAATGATCATACCGATTATCGCCATAAGAAATGGTCCCCGTGAAACAACTCTTCCCGGAACAAAATATGCCAAACCTCCAATACCGAAATAGACACCAAAGACGAGCATACAGATCGTAATTATAATTCCAAAAATTTTAGATTGCAACCAAGAATCGGAATAGACACTGCAGTAAACATTTTTTTTATCTGCTTTGATTGATATGGTTATTCCATATAGAAGTTTTTTACGTAGATGAAATTCTGTGTCAAATTGATAAAGAATTCCGGGATTATTGGTTACAGTTTTGAGTTTATAACCATGGTATTCGAATTCTCTTAATTGGTTGCTGATTTCGATAACTTTCAAAGGCAAAAGTGAAAAATCATTTTGATTTGAAAGGGTAAATTTCATATTTTCTCTCCAAATTTATTTTTTTACAAAATTATAATTTAATTAACAGGGGGTATATTTAGCTCAAAGGTTCATTTTTGTGTGATTGATGATCTTCAACGGTAAGTTTTCAATCTACCATTAAGCCTTCTTGATGAATCTCTATCCACGCCTGAATCAACTTCATTTTTTTTATTTTGCCAAAAATATTTTTTCTTGCTGAATTAAGCAAGAAATATTAAGTTGTATTGTTAAATATTATGTTTAGAAAAGTGATTTAAGAAAACATTTGGTTATTTTATTCGTATCCAAAATAGAGAAATTTTATGAAAATATTAATAATCCGGTTAAGCTCATTAGGTGATATTGTTCTTACTCAGCCGATTGTAGCAAACTTTCGTAGATTATTTCCCAAAGCTGAAATTGATTATCTTACAAAACCAATTTTTAAGCCAATTGTAGAAGCTTTTGGTGATATTGATCAGATTTTTTTTTGGTCAAAACATGAGAAACTCCGCTTGATCAATAATTTAGCAAGCAGGAAATATGATCTTGTTGTAGATTTACACTCTAAATTAAATACGACACTCATCAAATATCTGATTTTTCCAAGCAAAATCGTCACTTATCAAAAAAAACATTTTTTACGCTGGCTGATAACTAAAAAACTTACAAGTAAAACTATTGATTCTACTCTTGATCTTTATTCATCTGTTTTTGATAAAATGAATCTTGAATTTATCAAAAATAATCCGATTCTTTCATCTCAAAAAATCACCAGAGAATTTCCGAAAAATTTGAAAGTAATTACCATTTTCCCCGGTGCAACTCATCAAACAAAACGATTTCCCGATCATAAATATATTGATTTGATAAAAAAAATATCTTGTAAAATTGAGTGCAAAATTATCTTGCTTGGTTCTAAACAAGAAAGTGAACTTAGTGAAAAAATTCATCAAGCAACACTTAAAATAAGTGAAAACAAATGTGGTAATTTTGATTTGACTGAATTGATAGCTTTTTTAACCGGAATTGATCTAATGATAAGCAATGATAGCGGACCGATGCACATTGCTGCTGCTTTGAATAAAAAACAGATTGCTATTTTTGGTTCTACAAGCACAAAACTTGGATTCAAACCACTAAATGATAAAGCAATTGTATTTCAAAAGAATTTAAAATGCCAACCTTGTACACTTCATGGAAGAAAGAAATGTCCCAAAAGCCATTTTGATTGTATGAATTCTTTGGATATCGAGAAAATTGCAGAAAAAATCTACTCATTATTGATTAAGGGACAATAAACCAAGCTATCAGACTTTTTGATAGTTCCTCATTTGATAAATGATGGATAGAGAATAAATTGTTCTATTTCCAGTAACCATTTTTCCAAATCCAACCTCGTCGAGTTTTCTTCCAATGACCTTTTGTCCAAATACGATTTTTTTTATTTATCTCCCAGTGACCTTTTACCCAAACATATTTATGAGCTCGATTGTTCCATCTCCAGTGTCCTTCAATCCAAAAAGCATTATTATGTATTCTCTGAGGTCGAATTTCTACTATTCTTGCCGGTGGAGATTTCCTTACATAAACTACTCTCGTTGTACTACAAGATACTGACAGCGAAATGATAATTATTCCGAATAATATTCTTATTTTGCTTTTCATCTTAACCTCCTAAATTAAAAAAAACCGGCTTTCACCGGTTTTTTATTTGTTTACTTCTTCATATGCTTAGCTTTTTGTCGCATTTTTTTTCCCATTCTGGGATGATCTTTCATAAACTCTTTCACTTTTTCTTGTTGTTCATCTGTAAGTTGATTCCAGTGTTTTTCGTGCATTTTGATTCTTTCAAGGGCGATTTGTTTCTTAAGTTCAAAGACCTTATTGGTAGTTTTTTTCATTTTTGCAAAATCTTGATTTTTTCTTGATTCTCTTTGTTCAAGATGAAGGATTTTGATCTCTGCATCTTTTTCGATTATAAATTTTTCAAATTCCATTTTGTCTTTTTCAAATTTACTCTGCTGTTCATCGCTTAAATCCAATTCTTCTATCATTGCACCCATAAAGTGCTCTCGGTGAAATCTTTCCATATTTTCGTGTGGGAAATGTCCTTTGAAGTTTTCACATGGGTTACATGGAGCGGATCCTCCATGATGACCTGGAAAAGCACTCAGTCCTACGATAGCTCCAATTAATAGAGCTGCAATTAATACTCGTTTCATTTTTTCCTCCTGTTTTGTATGATTTTTCTATTTATTCTTTCCCGAAACGGTCTGTTTTTTGGTCCGGGTAAGTTTTTAAAGAAAATACCAGCTTGTTCATTTTTCATTTCTTTTCTTAGATTTATGAATCTAATTCCAATTTCACGTTCCATATCAATTTGCTTATGAAGCGTCCCATCAAGTATTTTAAAAGCAGTTTCTTCATCAAAATCATTACTACTAAGATACATTATGAAATCTTGTCTAATCTTATGAAACTCCATTTGCATAGGTTTAATATCTTCCATAATTTCTCGAAACTTATCTCTTGCTTCAAGATTATGTGGTCTCCTTGGTACATTTCTATGATGAAAATCTCTTATAATAAACCTGTGATATGCAAACATTCCAAAAAATGAGATATTAAATGCCAAAGAGATTAAAACGATGATATAAAGTGATTTTTTTGACATTATTCCTCCCAATCAAGATAGCTATAGAATGATTCAGTTCCAAAGGCAATT
This sequence comes from Candidatus Cloacimonadota bacterium, assembly GCA_021108315.1. GTDB lineage: Bacteria > Cloacimonadota > Cloacimonadia > Cloacimonadales > TCS61 > JAIORE01. The sequence continues at coordinate 3,794 of JAIORE010000038.1, read as the reverse complement.
TGCTCAGTATTTTCTCGATTTTGTGTAAACGTTTGATTACTTGCAAATAATCCGCTAAAAAAGGCAAAAGCGATTGAAGCTGCTACTGCAAAATTGATTATATTTTTTTTGAATTTTGAAACGGAAGAATTTATTTTACTTAAGATTCTTTGATTTAGATACTCTGGTACTTCCACATCTGTATAGTTTTCAAAAAAAATATTTATACTATTTAGTTCGCGAAGCGTTTGCTGGCAAATTAGGCAGCTTTTAAGGTGCTCTTTTACTTGAGCAAAATCCTCTTTTTGCAATTCATTATCTAAAAATGCTCCTATTTTTTTTTCAAATTTACATTTCATCTTACACCTCTGTTTTCAAAGACAGGTTTTCTCGAAAATTCCTGCGAAATTATTTTTTTGAGCTTCCTACGAGCCCGTACTAATTTTGAATCTACTGCTGAACTTGTTATAGATAGTATTTCTGCTATTTCGGAGTAGTTTTTCTTTTGAAAATATTTTAGTTCAATTATGGTAGCATCTTTCAAAGACAAATTCTGCATAGCTCTATGTACAATATCATTATTGTTAGAATTTGCTTTATCTTCATTTACAGCATAATGATCCATTTCGTTCATTTCGAACATTATACTTTTTTTTTTCTTATTTTTTTTGATGAAATTGAGAGCTTTATGATAGGCTGTTCTAAAAAGGTAAGATTCATAAGCAATTGGTTTTACTGAATCTACTTTCTTATAAAAAGATATAAAAACATCTTGCATAACATCTTCGGCATCTTCCGAATTTCTCAGAATTTTTAGAAGATAATTATATATCTTTTTGTTTTCTTTTCTTAAAAACAGTTCAAATTCAATTTTATCCATTATCTCTCGCTTTTTTATCCTCTATTTTTTTCAATTCAATATTTAAGACAAAATTTTAGGGAAAACCTGCAAATAATTATTATTTTTTGGGGATTGTAATATATTTAATAGGATATTTAGTTACTAAAATAAACAACAAAAAATATTTAACCACAAAGTACACAGAGAGCACAGAGACCAATATTCAATTTTAAATTTAGTTTTCTTTTTTTTGTGTTCTTAGCGTCTTTGCGGTAAATAATTTTTATTTTTTCGTGAAAATTTGTGTTAATTTGTGGTTTCAAGGTTTTTCTTTTCCAAACATTTCCCAGATCAGCAGAGGATCGAGAGCTTTTTCATACCAGTAAAATCCCCAATGTAAATGTGGCCCTGTAGATTTTCCAGTATTACCCACAGTTCCGATATTTTCACCTTTTTCTACTTTTTGCCCAATATGAACCTGAATCTCATCCAAATGAATATAGATCGAACTCAAACCTACCCCGTGATCTATTAAAATAAATTTGCCATTGTAGAAAAAATCACCTGTCAAAACCACAATTCCATCTGCACAATTTTTTATGGGAGTACCAATTTTTGCGGCATAATCAATTCCAAAGTGAGGACGCTTGGGAATACCATTTATTATTCTTTGTGAACCAAAAACACTACTGATCCTACTTACTAAAGGTTGCTCAATATCAATAAAATAAAGGTTTTTATTGGGATAAATTATATTTTTTCGGACATCTGTAATAATTTGATATTCTAAATTAACACGGTTAATCAGTTCTTCATCTTTAGGTTTTTCTACATATTTTTTGGGAATATTTTCTATTTTTTGAATATCATAGCTGCGTTCTTCAAGCTGTAAAATTTCCTCCTTAATGCTTCCATCATTAAAAACAAACTGTAAATGATGTACCAATGTATCACTTCGTGAAAATCCAATGTAGGCGATATTTTGGGAGAAATTGAGTTCTTTATCATCAAGAATCAATTGTTTTACTCTTTCCGGGATTTCTAATTTAATCATTCCACTTTGAATAGCATTACCGGAATAAACTATTTCTTTTGCATAAATTGATTTATGTAAAATTGTTAAAAATAAAATTATTACAAACAATCTAACAAAAAATATATTGGAAAAATTAGATATAAAACTACAAAATGAAAAATTTGCTTCTTTTTGATTATTCAAAATATTGTTCCATCCTTTTTATAATATTTTCAAAGAAAAAGTATTTTTCCCTTAATATAATGCAAGTTTTTTTTTAAAAGCAGATACATTTAATTTCACTCGATATTAAACTCAACGAAAATTCTATTGACAAGTTTCATAACCTAAATTTTTTAATAAATAGTTATATTTTTTTCAATATTCAACAATTCAAGAAATATTCAAAGGAGTTTTTTTAAATTAATTGTTAGTCTCAATAATATTCATAAAAAAATATTTTGGGGAAATAATGAAAAGAATAACAAAAACAATCGTCATAGAAATCATCCTATTATCAAGCCTAAATGCTTTTACATTTGAGCATAACATTTTAACTGATCAAAGAAATATCCAATTTCCTTTCCAAGAATTCAAAATAAATTTTAATACACAGACACGAGATAGCCAACTTAGTGATCAATGCAAATACGTTTGGCAAAACGAGATCTGGCAAAATAATGAATGCAGGAACAAAATTTATGATGAAGTTGGAAATAATATTGAGACCATAGATACTATTTGGGAAAATGAAAACTGGCAGAATTTTGCTAAGACAACATATATCTATGATGAAAGTAATAATTGGATTCAAAGAGTGCATCTCCTTTGGAATAACGAAAGTTGGAACAATATTTCGAGATATACAAATATTTTCGATGATAATGGAAATAGAATCGAAAGTTTACTTGAAACGTGGATTGATAACTCTTGGGTATATTTAGCAAATATAGTGCTTATTTATGATCTTAATAATAATCTTATAGAGGTTATTTCACAGACTTGGATGAACAATCATTGGGAAAATTCATATCAAGTAATTTTTACTTTTGATGAATTTGAAAATGTAACTGAGTATTGTAGTTACAATTGGCAGAATAATGAATGGATAAGTAATTGGAGAATGTTATTTTCTTATGAAAACCAAATTTTGCACGAATCCAAATATCAACTTTGGATTAATGATGAATGGCTGAATAGTCTTCGTTGGAAAACAATTTATGATGATAATGAAATCATTATTGAATACTTATATGAACAATGGTCTGATGAAAGCTGGGAAAATTATTCTCTTGAAACTTACGAATATGATGAAAATGGAAATATTATTTATGTTTTAATGCAAAATTGGGAAAATGAAGATTGGGAAAATCACTTACAGGATTTTTCTATTTACGACGAAAACAATAATAAAGTTGATCTATTGAGACAAGAATTTTCTTCGGGATTTTGGTTAAATGAAACAAAATTCATATATAATTATGAAGAAATTAGTTTCATTGATAAAGAATTTCTTACGGAAATTCCCTCAAACTTCCAACTGAGTAATTATCCCAATCCGTTTAATCCTACAACAACAATCTCTTTTCAAATTGATAATAAAGCAGAAAATGTAAAAATTGATATTTTTAACTCGAAAGGGCAAAAAGTGAGAACATTTGGAAAAGAAGACTTAAAAATCGGAATACATTCCATAACTTGGGATGGTAAAGATAATATCGGAAAAGAAGTAAATTCAGGAGTTTATCTGTATCGCCTTTCTGTAGATAATACTACTAAACTCAGTAAGAAGTGTTTATTACTCAAATAAATTTCAAAGCAAAGATATTAAATATAACCATTTCCGATTGTAATTTATAGTCGGAAATGGTTATTATTTTTTTCGCAAATTTCACAATTTTAACGAGACTGTTCAACTGCACTCTCACTATTAATCATTCTTTATAGTTTTTCTTACAA
>JAIORE010000270.1 GCA_021108315.1 Candidatus Cloacimonadota bacterium | reverse complement strand
ACTTTCAACTTGTTTATTCTTCAGATAAGGGACAGTTCTAAGTGGGAGTAGTATAGTAGCATAATTGGTTACATAAAAGGTAAAAGTGCAATCTATATAGCTCGACACTACATGGGAAAGAAAAAGAATTTTTCTGGAATGAAGTTTTGGGCACGTGGTTATTTTGTTTCAACAGTAGGTTGGGATGAAAAAATGATAAGAGATTACATAAAAAGACAGTCAGAAAAAGATGAGCAACTTACAATCTCTGATAATTAATGATCACAATTTTGTGATCCCATAAAACAACCCGCTTTAAGCGGTTCACAAATTTCAAACCTCCAGTTCAACTGGAGGTCATTGATAATTACCATTGACATCTGATTTTATAAATAAATTGGTCATGAATATCATAACATAGCTTACACTTTTTTTGTGTGTATCTTTAACCTCGGTGAAATAATATTCAGCGAAACTAATTGCTATAACTATATCATTTTTTTGGAGTTATAGCAGTTCTCACAAATCTTGTGACTGCTTTAACTCCAAAAAAATCGAATCTTAAAAGTATAAGTTATGATATTCGTCAATTAGGAAGTAGGGAAGTAGGATAGATTAGTTAGATTATCGAACTTAATATTTTAACAAATTAATGAAAAATAAAAGGAATAAATGAAAAATATTTTAATAACAGGTGCTGATGGTTTTATCGGTTCTCATTTAACAGAAGAATTAGTGAAACAAGGTTTTGATGTGAAAACATTTGTTTATTATAATTCCTTCAATTCATGGGGATGGCTTGATGTGTTGCCGCAAAAAATCAGAAATAAGATTGAAATTTTTTCTGGAGATATTCGGGATCCCAATGGTGTACGAACTGCAATGGAAGAGTGTGATACTGTTTTTCATCTTGCTGCACTGATTGCTATCCCTTTTAGTTATCATTCACCAGATAGTTATGTTGATACGAATATAAAGGGAACACTAAATATATTACAAGCAGCAAAACTCCTAAACACTGAACGAGTACTTATAACCTCAACTTCAGAAGTTTATGGAACAGCTCAGTTTGTTCCTATCACCGAAGATCACCCTTTTCAAGGGCAATCACCATATAGTGCAACCAAGATTGGGGCTGATCGCCTAGCGGAATCATTTTATCGCTCATTTAATCAACCTGTTACAATTGTAAGACCTTTCAATACTTTTGGACCTCGACAATCTGCAAGAGCTGTAATTCCCACAATAATTACTCAATTACAAAATGGTTTTAATGAAATTAAACTTGGTGATCTTACTCCAACACGTGACTTTGTTTATGTAAAAGATACAGTAAATGGTTTTATCGAAATTGCTAAGTCATCTAAAACAATTGGTCAGGAAATTAATATTGCAACTCAATCTGAAATATCTATTGGTGCTCTTGCTACAGAAATGATACGACAAATAAATCCAGATGCAAAAATTGTGTGTGATCAACAACGTATTAGACCTGAAAGGAGTGAAGTAAATAGACTTTTTGGTTCCAACCAAAAAATTAAAGAGCTTACAAATTGGTCACAGAAATTTTCATTGAAAGAAGGATTAAAAGAAACAATATATTGGTTTAGCAAGAAAGAAAACCTGATAAAATATAAAGCCGGAATTTATAATATTTAATAATGGATAAATTTAAAAAAGTAATACAATTTATTAGAGAATTATTCAATGAGCCCACTAACGCAATTTTTCTTCACAAACCAATGTTTATTGGTAACGAAAAGAAATATCTTTTAGATTGTATTGATTCAACTTTTGTCTCCTCTGTTGGCAAATATGTAAATCGAATAGAAAAAGATATAGTAGAATATACCGGTGCAAAATACGCAGTTGCAACAGTAAATGGAACAGCAGCTTTGCATATTGCGCTTTTGATGGCTGGCGTTAATACTGATGACGAAGTAATTACTCAATCACTTACGTTTATTGCTACAGCAAATGCAATATCATATTGCGATGCAAAACCAATTTTTCTTGATGTTGATAAAAATACAATGGGACTTTCACCCAATAAACTTGAACACTTTTTAAAGAAACACACAAAGTGGGATTCCTTAATGTCCAAACGCTTAAATATTTTAACAAATAAACATATTTCTGCCTGTGTTCCGATGCACACTTTTGGACACCCTTGTCGAATTGGTGAAATTATTGAAATCTGTAACAAATACAATATTCCTGTAGTAGAAGACTCGGCTGAATCTATTGGTAGTTTATATAAAAAAAAAATGACTGGTACATTTGGAAAACTTGGAATTTACAGTTTTAATGGAAATAAAACTATGACTTGTGGTGGAGGTGGAATTATTATTACTGATGATGAAGAACTTGCAAAAAAAGCGAAACACATTACGACAACTGCAAAAGTTCCGCATAAATGGGAATATAGACACGATATGATTGGGTATAATTATCGTATGCCAAATATTAATGCTGCTCTTGCCTGTGCTCAGCTGGAGCAACTCGATAATTTTATTGAAAGTAAAAGAAAACTGGCACAATCTTATTCTGAGTATTTTAATACAATAGGTATTGAATTTGTAAAAGAGCCTGAAAAATCTCATTCTAACTATTGGTTAAATACTATAATTCTTAGAGACAAAAAAGAAAGAGATGAATTCTTAAAATATACAAATGAAAACGGCATTATGAGTCGTCCGATATGGATTTTGATGAATAAATTAGAAATGTTCAAAAATTGTCAAACAGATGAATTAACTAATTCACATTGGTTGGAGGAACGTATTGTAAATATTCCAAGCAGTGTTAAAATATGAAAGATATAATCGTAATTGGCGGCGGCGGACATGGCAAAGTTCTAATAAGTATTCTTAAAAAAATTGAGAATTATAATATTGTCGGATATGTTGATTTTGAAAATAGGGGAAATATTTTAGGTGTTTCTTATTATGGAACTGACGAAAAATTATTATCTTTAAAAGATAAACCACTTCTTGCTCTTGGAATTGGTCAGATTAAAAATATTGCTATCAGAAAAAAAATCGTTGATAAATTTTTTAACAATGCTTTTTCATTTGAAACTATTATTTCACCAAATGCGATTATTAATGAAGAAGTTGAATTAGGTGAAGGAACGGTAGTAATGGATGGAGTTGTAATAAATTCCGGAACTAATATTGGAAAGTATTCTATAGTAAATACAAATTCATCAGTTGATCATGATTGTAAAATCGGAGATTTCGTTCATATTGCTCCGGGTTGTACTTTAAGTGGCGAAGTAAAATTAGAACAAAATGTATTAGTGGGAACCGGTGCTAAAATTATTCAAGGAATTCGTATTGTTGAGAATGTTATTATAGCAGGTGGTTCATGCGTAATGGAACATATTGTTGAAAAGGGTACTTTTATTGGAGTTCCGGCGAGAAAATTGAGTAAAAAAATGTTTAAGAAGAAAAGATGAAAAAAATTGCAATATTTTCAACATCAAGAGCTGATTTTGGACTTTTCGAAGCTTTGTTAAGAGAATGTGAAAGAGTTAAGTATAGCTATTATCTTTTTTTGGGAGGAATGCATACTAAAGAAGAATTCGGAAAATCTATAAATGATGCTAAAAAGTTTGAAATTACAGAGACTTTCGATTTTTTATTAAATGAAGATACTTCTAAATCTAAATCCAAATCTTTGGGTATTGAATCTTTTGCTTTATCTGAAATTTTTTCAAAATATTCTTTTGATTTTGTTTTAATTCTTGGAGATAGGTTTGAATTGTTACCAATAGTTAATACTGCTATTATTTTTAAAAAAACAATTGTTCATTTACACGGTGGTGAAATAACAGAAGGTGCTATAGATGAGCAAATTCGTCATATGATAACAAAATCTGCTCATCTTCATTTTACTGCTTGTGAAGATTATTCTAATAATATTAAAAAAATGGGGGAAGAAAATTGGCGAGTTCATAATGTGGGTGCACTTGGATTGGATAATATTTTAAATGTATCTAAAATTAAAAAAGAAGAATTATTTAAAGAGCTGTCATTAGATTCAAATCAATCAGTTTCTTTATGTACTTATCATCCTGTAACACTTGAATATAAATTGTCGCCAGAAAAGCAGGTACAAAATTTGTTTAAAGCTTTAGAGAATTATTCGGGTCAAATAGTTTTAACTGCTCCAAATATAGATCCATCTTATTCGACACTTCTAAAATCTATTAAAAAAGAAATAGAAAAAAATAAAAATATATCATATCATAAACATTTAGGAATTAAAAAATATTTATCTCTGATTAAATATTGCGATTTTGTTATTGGAAATTCATCAAGTGGAATTTTGGAAGTTCCTTATTTTAAAATTCCAACTATAAATATTGGGGATAGACAAAAAGGTCGCATTCGACACAAAAGTATTATCGACACTGATTACTCTGTTGAATCAATTAAGATAGAAATTGGAAAAGCATTAGATTCTAAATTTAGAAGTTCTTTAGAGAATATGAAGTATAAATTTGGAGATGGGCATGCTGCTGAGCGAATAATCAATGTCCTTAAAAATACAGAAATATATGAAAAATTAATGCGAAAGAAATTAAACTTTTCAGGAGTATAAAAATGGCAAAAACGTTTATCATAGCCGAAGCAGGTATAAATCATAATGGAAATATAGAAACCGCATTTAAACTAATTGATGCTGCCAAAGAAGCTAGTGCAGATGCCGTTAAATTTCAAACTTTTACTGCTAAACAGACAGTTTCTAAAAATACCCAAAAGGCTGATTATCAAAAAGAAACAACCGATAAAGAAGAATCCCAATATGACATGATAAGGAAATTAGAACTAAATGAGGAACAACATCAAAAATTGATTTCATACTGTAATGAAAAGGGTATTAAATTTTTATCATCTCCCTTTGACCTTAGTAGTATTGATTTACTTGGAAAACTCGGATTGGATATTTTTAAAATACCTTCTGGTGAAATTGTTAATCTTCCTTATCTTAGAAAAATTGGAAGTTTAAAAAAAGAAGTTTTAATATCAACGGGAATGGCAAATCTTGGAGAAATAGAAACTGCTCTTGATGTTTTGGTTAATTCAGGAACAAGAAGAGAAAATATAACAATTCTGCACTGTACTACTAATTATCCTTGTCCTTATGAGGAAGTAAATTTAAAAGCAATACTCACAATCAAAGAAGCATTTAAACTTACTGTAGGCTATTCTGACCACACACTTGGAATAGAAGTCCCTATAGCTGCTGTTGCAGTAGGAGCAACTGTTATTGAGAAACATTTCACTCTTAATAAAAACATGGAAGGACCTGATCATAAAGCTTCACTTGAGCCAAATGAATTAAAGGCAATGGTAACTGCAATTCGTAATATTGAGAAAGCACTCGGTAATGGAATTAAAAAGCCGAATAAAAGCGAAATTGAAATAATGAAAGTTGCCAGAAAAAGTATTGTAGCTAAATGTAAAATCAAAAAGGGAGAAATTTTTACTAAAGATAACCTTGCAACTAAACGACCAGGAACTGGAATATCTCCAATGAGATGGGATGAAATTTTGGGACGAAAAGCAATTCACAATTTTGAAGAAGATGAATTTATAGAAATTTAATAAACTTTAGGATAAATACAATATGATATATGATACTATAAATAATATAACAATTTTTAAGCAGGTGATTCCTCAATTTGAAATGGTTCTTGATTTTGTTAGTAAAGTGCTGGATAATAAAATAGATTTAACCAAAAACCGAATTGAAATTGGTGGTGACAAAGTATTTGCTTTAGTTAATAGATATGAAACCAAAGAGTCGGGGTTATGGGAAGCACACAAGAAATATATTGATATCCAATGGATGCTTAATGGGCGTGAGTCTATATTGTTTGCACATTTGAAAGATTTAAAGATAACCAAAGAATATGATACAATAGATGACTATTTATTATTGGAAGGTGCCGGAGATAAATTAACTTTGTCTGAAGGGAAATTTGCAATTTTTTTCCCTAAAGATGCACATCAGCCTGGAATACAGGTTGATAATTCCGAATCAGTTGTGAAAATTGTAGTAAAAGTTAAAATACCTGAATAATTTGTTGGAGGAATTATGTTAGATAATAAACCATATATTATTGGTGAAACAGCTTACAATCATGAAGGTGATATTAGATATTTATATAAAATGATTGATGATATCGCTGAGTTGAAACTAAATGCAGTAAAATATCATCTATTGTTAAAAGCAGAAAGTTATCTTCAGAAAAAACATCCGTTAGTTGAATTAATAAAAAAATGGATGTTCTCGCAAGATGAATGGGTTGATATATTAAATTACTCTAATGATAAAGAATTAGATGTTGTTGCTCTATGTGATGACGTGGAAAGCTTAATATTTATAAATCAGGAATTTCCAAATATTAAGGCAATTGAATTGCATGCCTCCGGGTTAAATGATTACTACCTCTTGGAGCAAGCTTCACTTTTCCAGGGAACTGTAATTCTTGGAGTTGGTGGTTCTACCTTAGATGAAATCCAATATGCACTAAAATTTTTAAAACAACATCATAAGGAAGATATTATGTTGATGTACGGATTTCAGAGCTATCCTACTAATTATGAAGATATTAATCTTTCTAAAATGTTAACATTGAAAAGTATTTTCAACGTTGAAATTGGATATGCTGATCATACAGGATTTGACGATCCAAATAATGTTTTTTTAAGTTGTGCTGCGGCTACAATGGGATTTAATGTATTAGAAAAACATTTTACACCTGATTTCGGAAAAGAAAGGATTGATTATCATTCTGCTGTAGGCATAGATATTATGCAAAAAATTAAAAATCTAATGGAAGTCACTTTGAAAGTTTATGGAACTGGCGATATAGCAATGTCTGAACCTGAACTTAAATATGGGAATACAGGTCCAATGAAGAAAGCAATTGTTGCAAGAAAAAAAATAAGGCAAGGTGAAATCTTATCTTTAGACCATTTATGGTTTAAGCGAACAGAGGAAGAATCTTTTATTAAGCAAAATATGTTGTTGAAATTGATTGGATTAGAAGCCTGTGTTGACATTGATGAAGATGAAATTGTTGATTTTTCTAAAGTTATTTACAAGTTTAAACAGAAAACAAGTTCAGATTTCACAAATCTCAAAGAGGATTAAATGAAAATAGGCTTTTTTATTACTGCACGGTTAAAAAGTTCTAGATTAAAACATAAAATTCTTTTAGACTTAAATGGGAAACCAATAATTCATAGAATCATAGAGAGATGTAAAGCAACACCTGGTATAGATGGTGTAGTTTTATGTACGTCAACTAATCCACAAGATTCTCTTTTGTATGATTTTGCTGTAAAAAATGATATTCAATTTTGGGCAGGTTCTGAAGATGATGTTTTAGAAAGGCTACTTGCAGCTGCTGAATACTTTGGTTATGATGCATTTGTTAGTATTACTGCAGATAATCCTTTGTTTTCTATATATACATCTCAATTATTAGTTGATTGGAATAAAAGAGATAATTTTGATTTTATTTTTACTAAAGGTTTACCTATTGGAGTTGGAACCTATTTCATAAATTGCAAAGCACTGAAAATTGCAAACTATATGAAGAAAGAGTCAAACACTGAAATATGGGGTCCATTTGTAAATAGAGATGATTTTTTCCATATTGGAGAATTAGTTGTTACTAACTCTCCATATAAAGAAGAAAGAAGAATTACTTGTGATTATCCTGAAGATTATGCTCTATTCCAGAAAATATATAGTGCTTATGAATATAACACTGTTCCAAAGGTTCAGATGTATCTGAGCTTTCTAAAGGATAATGTAACTCTATGGGATATTAACTCTATGCATAAACAGCTAATGCCTACAGTAAAAGCTTTAGAAGATATAAACAGTAACTTTGATTCAATGATTAATATTGGCAAAGATTATGCACATGAAATAAACCATAAACTTATTCCAAAGAAAGAAATTATGAGAATAGAACTATGATAGAACAGTACTTGATTACTGATGAACTTAATATAAAACAAGCAATCAAAAGAATCAATGAAGCAACATCAAAAATTGTCTTTGTAATAGATTCCAAAAATAAGTTAATAGGCTCAGTTTCTGATGGCGATATAAGAAGGGCTATTTTAAATAATATCAGCTTTGAACAACCATTAGGAAAAATCATCAATAGAAACACAAAAACACTGAATCAAAATTATTCATTAGAAGAAGCTAAAGAGTTAATGTTGCTTAACAAAATTGAAGTCATACCCATTATCGATTCTGAAAATAACATTATGGATATACTTTTCTGGAGTAAAATATTTAAGGGCAAACACTCGAAAGAGTTTTCTCAAATCGATTTACCCGTTGTAATTATGGCTGGCGGGAAGGGAACCAGGATGGATCCTTTTACTCGGATATTACCCAAACCACTGATTCCCATTGGTGATAAAGCAATGATTGAAGTCATAATGGATGAATATGCAAAATTCGGGATGAAAAATTTCTTCATCTCTATTAATCATAAAGGCAACATGATTAAGGCTTTTTTTGATGATCATGAGAGTGATTACTCTTTCAAATATATAAATGAAGATAAACCTCTCGGAACCGCAGGTGCAATTAAATTTTTGGAAGGTAAAATAAATTCTCCATTCTTTGTTTCTAATTGTGATATTATTATTAAAGATGATTATTCCAAAATTTATGATTTTCATAAAAAAGGCAATTATTCATTAACAATGGTAGCTTCAATGCAGAATTATATTATTCCTTACGGAGTTTGTGAAATAGAAAATGGTGGTGATTTGAAATCTATTACTGAAAAACCACAATATGATTTTTTAGTAAATACGGGAATGTATATTTTAAATCTTGATGTTATAAAGTATATTCCAGAAAATAAGGTTTTTCATATTACACATTTAATAGAAAGATTAAAAGAAGAAGGACTTAAAATTGGGGTCTATCCTGTTTCAGAAGATTCTTATATTGATGTTGGTCAATGGAAAGAATATAAACAAGCTATTAAGAAATTGGTTTAATATGACAAATATATTTTTAAATAATCAGGAAATATTGTATTTTGAATGCAAGAAAAGTATTGAACAAACGAATATTGTTCTACGATAAAGAGATTAAATTAGCGTACCCTAAGTATGCAATAAAATTACTCAAAGAATTAGAGAATAGAGGATATAAACTACTGATTCTATATGATCAGCCCGATTTGGATAGTAAAGAAACAATCGCAGGTGTAAAACTTGATGAAATTTATAAATCCTTTGATTCTATAAGAGTAACTAGTTGGGATGTTGTAGTAAAATCTGTTTCAATGTTTTCACCTGATATCTATTTATCAAGTTTATCTCTTTTTGGATTTGAACGTAAGATACTTGAATATATTTATAGTAAAAACATAAAAATTTTTGAAATGGATACAATAGCATCTGAAATTATGCGATACAATTATGATTGGCGTTATACAAGTAAAGTTAACAAACAAATTATGCATCGCTTAAAAAATATTTTTCGAAGTATTTGTATTAGCCTGAATATTGAAAAATATTTACCAAGGAAAATTTTAGGAGTACATGTATTCTATAAACAATTGGAATTAATTTCAGACTTTATTTCACTTAGGGGTATTTGGAGTCAGAATTTTTTGACAATTAATAATCAAATGGGTTATTCAAAAAATCGTTTTCCCATTACAGGTTCTATACAGCTTGATGTCTTGTGCAATAAAATCTATAAAAAAGAAATCCTATTTAGCAAATTAGGCTATGACATCAATAAAAAAACAGTCTTAATTTTACCATCACTAGCGTGGTTAAAAGACAAAAAAGACGAAACCTTTTTTAATTTTATTACAAATAGTTTAATTAAAAAAGGATGTTATAATATTGCTATTCAACCGCATCCTGCTGATAGGATTAAAAACCCTAACAGATATAAAAAATTAAAGCATCTGATAATTCACCCGTTATATTTCTATCCAATTTTACAGCATTCTGATTTAGTATGTTGTCCAAGATCGAGCGTTTTTTTTGAAACTGCTATTGCTAAAATCCCTCTATTTTTTGCTTCTCATCAAAAAAAGACTATTGAAATGCCAACTATTACAACCCGGTATAAAATAGTAACATTTGTGAGTACAAAAAATTTTGAACGCAAATTAGATGAAGTTATATCAAAAAAAGAGAAATTCTATTTTGATGATTTTATTAAAGATTTTTGTTTTTCCGATGATGGATTTTCATACAAAAGAGTAGCAAATAAAATTGAGGAAATTCTATAACAACAATATATTTTGGAGACTATTTAAAATTAATCTAAAAGACATTTTTAAAGAATATTAAGTATAAGGACTCAAATATGAAAGGAATAATTTTAGCAGGCGGAGCAGGATCTAGGCTTTACCCAACTTCTGCAATTTATAGTAAACAACTAACAATAATTTATGATAAACCAATGATTTACTATCCTTTATCTGTTCTTATGCTCGCAAGTATAAAAGAGATACTGATAATATCCAACAGTGAAACATTACCTTTTTATAAAAAACTTTTCCAAAATGGAAATGATATTGGCTTAAAAATTGAATATGCACTGCAAAATAAACCACGCGGATTAGCAGATGCCTTTATTGTTGGTAAAAAATTTATTGGTTCTGATGACGTAACAATGATTCTGGGAGATAATATATTTTACGGCAATCTAAACTTTGTTAGAGATGCAGTTCAAAATAATATTGGTGCAACTGTTTTCGGATACCATGTTGAGAATCCCAAAAGTTTTGGTGTTGTTGAATTTGATGATGAAAGTAATGTCGTTTCGATAGAAGAAAAACCTGATAATCCAAAATCAAACTACGCTGTTGTAGGTCTGTATGTTTATAATAACGAAATTGTAGAAATAGCTGAAAATTTAAAACCTTCGGCACGAGGTGAATTAGAAATTACTGACGTAAATAAAGAATATCTCAAAAGGAACAAACTTTATGTGAAACTATTCGGAAGGGGTGTTGCATGGTTAGACACAGGTACACCGAGAACACTTTTGGATGCATCATCTTTTTTCGGAGCATTGGAAGATAGACAAGGCTTAAAAGTAGCCTGCATTGAAGAAGTTGCGTATATGATGAATTGTATTAACAGAAAGCAATTCAAAGAATTGATCGGTAAAATTCCTAATTCAAGCTATAAAGAATATCTAGAAAATATTTACAACGATAGAACACTTTATCAGGAATATCAAAAATGAAATATCAAAATATTCTTATCACAGGTGGTTGCGGATTCATAGGAACAAATTTTATAAATTATTTATTTAATCTTAAAGAATTCACAGGAAATGTGATTAACATAGATAAACTTACCTACGCCGGTAACCCCAATAACCTAATAGATATAAATGAAAAATACGGAAACGACAGATATTTCTTCTATAAAACTGATATTACAGATATTAGTTCAATCGATACTGTATTTGAAAAGCATGCTGTTGATTGCATAATACACTTTGCAGCAGAGTCTCATGTGGATAGATCAATTCACGGACCGGGTGAATTTATTCAAACAAATATCATTGGAACATTTAATTTATTAGAAACTGTAAGGAAACATTGGAAAAATAGCAAAGATTTTCTTTTTCATCATATATCTACTGATGAAGTTTTCGGAAGCTTAGGAAATACTGGATATTTCTATGAGACAACACCCTATGACCCAAGAAGCCCTTATTCTGCTTCAAAAGCGTCATCTGACCATTTAGTAATGGCATATTTCTATACTTATGCAATACCTATAACAATTTCTAATTGTACTAATAACTATGGGCAATATCAGTTCCCTGAGAAGTTGATTCCTCTAATGATTAATAACATGTTAGAAGAAAAAGACCTTCCTGTGTATGGAAAAGGAAAGAATATTCGTGATTGGCTTTATGTACAAGATCATTGTTCAGGAATTTGGAAGATCGTTCAAAACGGAAGAAGAGGAGAAACATATAATTTTGGTGGTGAAAATGAATGGACTAATATTGATTTATTAAATATTCTTTGCGAAGAAGTAGCCATTCAAAAAAATAAAGATAAAGATTATTATAAAAAACTTATTACTTATGTAAAAGATCGTGCTGGTCATGACCATAGATATGCCATTAATTGTGATAAAGTAAAAGAAGAATTAAATTGGAAACAAAGCGTAACCTTTAATGAAGGGCTTACCAAGACCGTGAAATGGTATCTCTCTAATATTAAATGGATGAATGATATAAAATCTGGTCAATATAAAAATTGGATTGAAAAAAACTATTGTCAGAGATAGATAGGGGACAATATGGAAAATAGTACAAGCTTTCCGAATTGGTTAAAAATTAAAAAATGTCGTAAAGTTCAAACAAAAGATGTGAATGGTAGCAATAACGGGATTTTAGTTGATATTTTAAATAGAAATGATGAGATTATGCAAAACCGTGTTGATGAACAATTTCAGCAATATTATATGTCAACTGTTCTGAAGGGTAAATTTAAAGGATATCACACTCATCCGTACAAATTGGATACTCTGCATTGTGTTTATGGAAAATTTTGTTTAGTGTTATACCCCGAATTAATCACAAAAGATGAGGTAAAAAATGCAGTTATAGATACGAGTAAGTTAATCTTTATTGAGCTTGGAGAAGATTCTCCAATAACGGTATCTTTCCCATCAAAATATCCTCATGGATTTTTCGGTATATCAGACACTGCTGTAATTATTAATTACAGAAATCCTGCTTGGGTACCAGATGATACGCATCAATTTGATATAAAATGTGATAGAACTTTGGAGATACTTTTAGAGAAGTACGATTGGATGGAGATCTAAGATGAAAAGGATAGGCTTAATTGGATGCGGAATAGTAACAATTAAAGCACATTTGCCTTCGTTACTTAATGATCCGACACAACCATTAAATGATCCTGAATTTGTTATTTCAGCTATTTGCGGATTAGAAAAAGATAAACTTGGTTATATAAAAAGCAAATTACCAAATGTTAAAGTTTTTTCCGAATACCAAGCACTTATAAAATCTGGATTGGTTGATTGTGTTTTAATAGCTACAGGGGAATATTTACACTTAGAAATAGCTGAATATGCTTTAAACAAAGAATTGTTTGTGCTGATAGAGAAACCCGCTTCGACAAGTTCTGAGAAGATTGAAACATTCATAAAAAAGAACAAAAACAATTTGGATAAATTACAGGTTGCATTCAATAAGAGATTTTATCCAGGAATATTGAAGACCATTGAACTGCAAAGTACCGGAGAATTCAATAAAATAATTGGTGGAAATATTTATTTCTTCACTCAGCAGGGAAGAAAACCAGGAAAATACGGAATATTAAGTAACCTTATACATTTATGTGATTTGATCTCTTATCTTTTTGGTGAACCTGTTGAAGTAAGTGCACATTTTTCTAAAGTACTAAATGATGAAAAAAAAGGCAAAACACTTTCAGCATCAATTCTAACTTTAAAAGGTGTATCTGTATCAATGTTGTTCACATCCTCATCTAATTGGAATCTGCCATATCACGAACAAATTCAAATCCTAGATAATAAAAAAAACCACATCAGCATAGAAAATAATAACAGTTTGAAATTTACTAAATACAACGAAAACAAAAAAATAAATACATATCTTTTTGAACAATCAAATTCCATATTCTGGAATAAGGATCCGTACGGATATAAAACACAAATAACCGAATTTTATAAACTGGCATCAGGACAGTATGAAAAACCTACTGTCGGTATTTATGATGCATTAGCTGCCCATAAACTATTTGAGAGGATTTTTGAATTTGATGAAAAATAATTATAGTTACAAAACTCTACATTCAGAAATAGAAGAATTATTGCTGAAAGGTAACATAAATACTAATGACTTGAAATATAAAATAACAAATTTCATTGAATCTTTAGAAGATATTAACCAAATAGATGATTTTCAAAAAATACAGCAGTGGTTTAAAGAACAACAAAAGAATTGTGTTGCCGAAGTAACCAAAATAGGATTGAAAGACGTAAGAAACGGATGGAAAAATGAGGAATCTACCGGTAATTTAGTTCATGAATCAGGTGGTTTCTTTTCAGTAATTGGTGTAGATATAAATACAGCAATTCGTGAAGTAAAAGGTGGATGGAAACAACCGATAGTAGATCAAGGAACAAAAAGTAGTATTATCGGTGTAGTAAAAAAGAATATTAATGGAATTTTTCATTATCTTTTTGAAGCTAAATTTGAACCTGGTAATTACGGTAAAGTATTGCTTTCACCTACATTGCAAGTTACCTACAGCAATCTGTATCAAGCTCATAAAGGGAAAAAACCAAGGTTTGCAGAATATTTTGAGAGCAAAGAAAAAAAATATAAAGTGATTTATGATCATTGGCTACCGGAAGATGGAGGTCGCTTCTATTTGAAAAGAGTAAAATGCATGATTGTAGAGATCGAAGAAAATGAATTAACAGAAATACCTGATAGTTTCAGATGGTTAACTCTCTTTCAGGTTAAAGAGATGTTAAAAGTAGATAATCTGGTAAATCCCCACGTAAGAACAATATTATCAGCCATATAATAAAGGAGTAGGAATGATACCTGTTTATAGACCTTACACAGATGGAAAAGAGATTGAATATTTAAAAGAAGTTATAAATTCCGGTTGGTGGGGACTTGGTCCCAAAACCAAAGAGTTTGAAAAGAAATTTGCAAAATATATAGGATCAGAACATGCTGTTGGATTAAATTCTGCAACTGCTGCTTTACATTTAGCTTTAAAATGTATTGAAGTTGAAGGATTTGAAGTGATTACTCCTTCAATGACGTTTGTTACCACTAACCACGCAGTACTATATAATGGTGGAATTCCGGTGTTTTGCGATATAACTGAAGATAATCTGAATATTGATCCTGAGAAGATTGAGGAATTAATTACTGAAAAGACTAAAGCAATAATTGTTGTACATTTTGGTGGATATGCTTGTGATATGGACAGAATTATGGATATTGCAAAAAAGAACAACCTATATGTAATTGAAGATGCTGCTCATGCTTGCGGTGGAGAATATAAAGGGAAAAAACTTGGTTCAATTGGTGATTTTGGTTCTTTCAGCTTTCAAGCAGTAAAAAACTTATCTACAGGTGATGGTGGAATGTTGCTAACCAATAATCACGAATGGTTTGAAAGATTAAAAAAATTGCGTTGGGTTGGTATTTCTAAAGATACGTTCGAACGTGGTGCCGGTAATTCATATGATTGGTTTTATGATGTAACAGAACTTGGCTTCAAATACCATATGAATGATATATCAGCTGCTATTGGACTTGCTCAACTTGAAAAACTTGATTGGATGAATGATGTTCGTAGAAAATGGTCAAATTATTATAGAAAAGAATTAAGAGGAATCAGTCAGATAAGTTATCCTCCACAAAAAGATTATATGTTTCCAGCCTGTCATAACTTTGTTATAAAAACAACTAAAAGAGATGAACTCAAGAATTTTCTGATGAAAAAAGGGATTACTACAGGAGTTCATTATTATCCTAATCATTTATATGATATGTATGAAAAGTATAGCAGAAAACTACCTATAACAGAATCTATTTGGAAAAAACTAATTACATTACCATTATTTCCCGGAATGACGCAACAAGAAGCTAATCTTGTTATTGATTCGATCAAGGGGTTTTATACAATATGAAGTTAGGTTTATTAAATAAATTTAGAATATTAATTTATAAACTTTTATTACCATATTTCATAGTGAAATGCAACTTTTACTATTTATTATACGGAGGCTCAGGTATTAGTTATATAGTAGAAAAAATGCCTAATAAACTAATAATACCTTTACTAAGATTTTTCGGAGCTAGTATTGGTTTGGGCTCTGATATTGACAACGGTCTAATTCTTCATAGACTCTCCAAAAAAAGTGATTTAAAAAAGTTAATAATTGGAGAAAAAGTTTATATTGGTCATAATATGCTTCTTGATTTATCAACCGACATTACAATTGGAAATGATTGTGGGTTTGGAGCAAATTGCCAAATATGGACACATGTAGGAGATTATTCATTCGATTACTCTGATTATAAAGACACAACAAATCCAGTAATTATAAATGACGGAGTAGTTATTTATTCTGGAAGTATAGTTAATCAAGGTGTGATAATAAAAAAATATGCACGAGTTGGGGCAAGTTCAGTTGTGTTAAAGAACATACCTGAGAAAGAATTTTGGGCAGGTATACCTGCTAAATTAATTAATATTATTAAATGGTAATGTATAATAATTAAGTATTCATGGTTAAATTGAAAAACTTAACATCATATACATTGGTTTGTACTATCCCTGCAAAATCAATAAAGAGGTTAAATGCCATCTCTTCGTAATAAAGCAATATCAGGTGCTTCCTGGAGTTTGACGGGAAGATTACTTCGACAAGGTGTTAATTTCATAGTAGGTATACTCTTAGCCAGATTATTGTTACCTGAACAATACGGGTTAGTTGGCATGGCAACTGTTTTCATTTATATTTTATTTACATTTGTAGATTCTGGTTTTAACTATGCATTAATCCAAAAATCAGAGTGTACACAAGCAGATTATTCTACAGTTTTTTACATTAATTTTGTTATAAGTCTCATTGCATTTATTATTCTCTACAATAGTGCTCCGTGGATATCAGAGTTCTATAATGAACCGAAATTGATCAAACTTGTTAGAGTATTATCAATTGTTGTTATTCTTATGGCATTTACTTTGGTTCAACGTTCAATTATCATTAGAGAAGTAAATTATCGGTTATTGGCTAGAATAGAATTTTTCTCTCAATTATTATCAGGAGTTATAGGAATTATTTTAGCTTATACAAATTTTGGTGTGTGGGCGCTTGTCTGGAAAATACTTTTAAATCAATTATTTATCAATATACAATTGTGGTTAATGAATAAGTGGAAACCATCATTAGTTTTCAGCAAAAATTCATTTAATCAATTATTTGGATTTGGATCTAAAATTTTATTTTCAGGTATATTACAAAGGATTTATATTGAATCTTACAAACTGGTTGTTGGTAAAGTTTATTCATCTCACGAACTTGGATTATTTACGAGAGCAGATCAATTTCAAAAACTTCCTTCAAGTACTGTAA
The DNA here is from genome assembly GCA_021108315.1 of Candidatus Cloacimonadota bacterium. GTDB lineage: Bacteria > Cloacimonadota > Cloacimonadia > Cloacimonadales > TCS61 > JAIORE01. The sequence continues at coordinate 18,536 of JAIORE010000270.1, read as the reverse complement.
ACAATTCTATATTATCTGTTGTATTTCCGATTTTTTCAAAAATGCAAAATGACCCAAAAAGATTTAAACAAGCATTAATTAAAACCATATCAATTGTTATGTTTTATAATTTTAATGCTATGGTTTTATTGGCAATTATAGCTAAGCCGCTGATTCAAGTACTTTTAGGTGAGAAATGGATAGGCGTTATAGAATATTTACAATTATTATGTGCTGTTGGTTTGTTCGTTCCTTTACAAGGATTGATTATGCAAACATTTTCATCAAAAGGAAAATCTGGGATGTATTTAATAAATGAGATTATAAATAAATTATTAATGATTCCGGCCATTTTCCTTGGCGTACTTTTCAGTATAAAGTCAATGATATTTGGTATGATTATAAGCACATTAGTGTCACTGTTTATTAATATTTATTATGTAAACAAACTAATTGATTTTAAAGTAAGGGAATTGCTGAAAATTTTATTTCCGTCTCTAAGGGTAGTAACTTTGATGGGAACAGTATCCCTTTTGATGTCACACTATTTTACCGATCTGGTAAGTCCAACCATTCTATTGATATTATTGATATTGGTTAGTTTAATTTGTATTGTATTATTTTCAATCTTATTGAAAGTTGAAGCTTTTTTTGAAATAAAAAAAATAATAAAAGAAAAAATACTTGTTAAATTAATATTAAAGAATCCATAATTTTATTAAATCTCTAAATGACATCAAAATATGAAAAAAAATGATATCTATGTTTTACAAGAATTACAGAAAATAATTGGTTTAATCAGCTTACTTGCTGTTGCTGTATATTGGTTTAATCCAATAATTAGATTATTTATATATACGATAATATTTGCAGTTTACTATTTTTCAAGGAATAATGTTTTTTGGTTGTCTTTATTTTTTATTCTAATTTCAGCACCATTTGACTTATTTTACGGTCGATTCTCTTGGTTTATTTTGTTAACTTCAAACGTAGGTGTTCCTTTTTCGGTTTTGTTTTATATAATCAGCTACATCAAAGTACAAAGAATATCGATGGTGAATAATAGTTTTAAAAGTTATTATCATTATATATCAATATATATTTTATTTCTTATTGTAATTGGATTAATCTTTGGCCCAAACCAAGCTTCTCTATTTAGAATGATTATAGTTTTACCAAATTTTACAGTATTCATTTTTCTGCCCCAATTATTAGATAAAGAAATAAAAATCGTAAAATTTAATAAGATTGTTCTCTCATTTTCTATAGTTATTGCAATATTCTCGATAATCCAGATAATTCTTCCATATAATTTACTGAAAATTATTACAAATTCTAAGGATGCTTTTATAATTGATCATGGAGTAATGCGTCAAACCGGTGGAATATTTATCTGTTTATATTCGTTTGTTTTAAGTTTATATTATTTGAATTTAAACATGAAACATTTTACTAAAAAGTTTTTATATATTGTTATATTTTCATCACTGTTTTTTATCTTTAATAGTGCAACACGCGGATGGATATTAGCGTCGATTTTTATCTTATTCTTATACTTCTTATTTTTTAAAACAAAATCTCTAAAACTAATATTTACTATTGCAATGTTTGGTGTTATCGTAATACTGTATACTCCTAAAGAAGTTAAACAAAATATTACGAAATCATATAAAAGGTTAGCTACAATAAGCAATTTAACGGAAGGAGATCTGACTGCAGATGGTACTTTATCACGTTTAACAGTAAGAAGTCCTAAAGTTATGAATAAATATATTGAAAGCCCTATTATAGGATTTGGCTATAGCAAAGTTACTGAAAATTATCATGATAAACACGTTGGGAATCAGAGTTTACTGTTAAGTGGTGGAATTTTAGGATTTTTATTAATGTATGGAGTATTAATTGCAATTTGTAAAAAAATTGTTTTCTTTGGACGAATCTATTTTAAAACAAAAAATTTATTTATAATTTTCATAATCGGCATTTTTGGAATATTAATAATTCATTCTTCCAGTATGCAAATGTTTGGGTTTTATATGGATGCTCGAGCAGCATTTTTAATTTCAGCAATTTTAACAAACTTTAATATATTGATGAATCAATATAACAGGAGACAAAATAATTTATGAAGGAACCGAAAGTTGTGATTTTATCTCTTAACTATAATCAACCTGAAATGACAATAAACTGTATTAATGCAATTTTACAAATGGATTATAAAAACCATGATTTGTATGTAATTGATAATTATTCTATAAAAGAAAACTATATCTTATTAAAAAATGGACTCCCTGAGAATTATAGAGTTCACATTCTTAGAACTTCAAAAAATTTAGGGTATGGAAAAGGAATAAATTTTGGTTTAGATAAAACTAAAAAATTAAAACCAGATTTTTGGCTAATAATGAACAATGATACAATTATAGATAAAAGAGCATTATCTGAATTAGTTAAAACTGCTGAAATATACAATCGTGATGCTATTGTATCAGGTAAAATTTATCATTTAGATGATCCTAATCGTATACAATATATAGGAGGTATTTATTCAAAAAGTGGAAAGTTTTATAATCCATATAGACATGAAATTGATAAAGGTCAAGCAGATCAAGAGATGGAAATGGAAATGATTGATGATATCTTTTGGTTATTACCAAGAAAAATATACAATAAGTTAGGAGGGTATTGCCCATACTATTTTATGTATGGTGAACAATCTGATTATGCTGAACAAGCAAAAAAGAGTGGTTTCAAGCTTATTTATACTCCTTTAGCAAAATTATGGCACAAAGGAGAAGTATCTAGTGGTAAAAAAGACAACCCTATTGCATATTATTGGCGTTCCAAAAGTGGAATGATGTTCATTTATAGGAATCATAGTAAGTATAGTTTTATTATGTATTTTATGAAAACTACTGCTAAAAGTATTATTAAAGTACCCTTTTTTTTTCTAACAAGTTTAAGTTTAAAATCCAATATAGCTATAATAATGGGAATTATTGCTTTTATTAAGTGGTTTTTTGACAGGAAGATTGATTATGGGTATAATCCTTTTATAAGGAGGAATAATAAATGATTTCATTCATTATAATAGGTCGTAATGAAGGTTGGAAACTTACTAAGTGTTTTAAAAGTGTTTTTGAAACAATTGAGTATAATAAGATAGAAAAATATGAAGTTATCTATATTGATTCAAAATCAAATGATGACAGCATTGAAAGAGCAAAAAAAAAATCAAAAATAAATATATTTCAGATTACAGGAGAATTTAATGCAGCAATAGCTAGAAATATTGGTGCTAAAGAAGCTAATGGAGATATACTATTTTTTATTGATGGAGATATGGAAATTAATAAAGATTTCTATAAAAATGTTGTAAGACTTAGTAAGGAGAATGATAATTTATATTTAACTGGTCAAGTTATTGATGAAGTTTATGATACAGATTGGAAATTAATAAAAAAACAGTGGCATTATCTAAAAATAGTTAATCCAACTAAAGTTAATTCTACAGGAGGAATTTTCCTTATTAGCAAAAAGTTATGGAATCTTGTAGGAGGAATGAAAACAAAGTATAAACGAAGCCAAGATTTAGATTTTTCTTTAAGATTAGCAAAAAAAGGATATCTAATATTAAGATATCCAGAGATTATTTGTCATCATAATACTATTTCACATAATAATAGCCAAAGGATGTGGTCAAATATTTCAAATTTTAATATCTTTTACCACAAATCTTTATTAACGAGGGAACATTTATTTGATAAGTTTTTCTTAAAAAATTTTATTAGATCTGACTATACAATTTTAATATTAATTATAACAATAACTTTATGTTTTAGTTTTAGTTTTAATTCTGCTGTCTTTTGGATTCTTTATTTCATTAGTATAATATTAAGATCTTATATTAATTCAAAAAAAGAGAAGGGAAAATTGAAATATTTATTTAATAGAATTACATTTCATATTATTAAGGATGTTTTGTCTATTATAATGATATTTACATTTTTCCCAAAATCTCATAACGAAAAATATGTTAAAATTTAACAAAATGGAGAAATAAATTGATTCTTTTTACAGGTGATTTATTTTTAGGAAAAGAAGATAATATTATTAGTAATGAGGTTAAAAAAATTATTACTAATAACAGATATATATTTACCAATCTCGAATCGGTTGTATCAAAAGGTAGTTTATCAAAAAGGAAAGATAAAAATTCTATACTAGAATTTAATGAAACAAATTTAAGAAACTACTTATCACACATAGATGCAGAACAAATCCTATCTCTTGGTAATAATCATATACATGATTTGGGAGAGGAGGGTCTTGAGAATACAAAAGATATTTTATCAAAATATGATGTTAAATATTTTGGTGTTGACTATCTTTTAAAAGTTATTAGTCCATTTATACTAAAAATTAAAAATATAAAAATTGCTTTTCTGTGCGTTTCTACTGAGGAACCAGAAGTAACGTCAATATGTGCTTCAGAAAACCATCAAGGAGTGTTAGATTATAATGATTGTCGAATTAAAAATATAATACAAAAAACAAAAAAAAAAGTAGATTTCTTCATTATTTTTCCTCACTGGGGGAGAGAGTTCTTAGATTATCCTTCTGTTCAATTACGATACAAGGCTTATAATTGGATTGATGCAGGAGCAGATTTAATTATTGGGAATCATCCGCATATTATTCAAGGTAAGGAAAGTTATAAGGGTAAATGGATATATTATAGTCTTGGAAATTATATATTCCCAGATTTTTTTAAAAAAAATGGTGTTAAAAAGTCTTGGGGTAAAAGTAATTCTCATAGCGTCATGTTGAAAATTGATTTTGATAAAAACATAGTTATAAATGAGATAGGATTATTTTATGATACTAAAACCAATGAATTAAAACTTAATAGAAAATCGATTGACATATTAAATTATAAATCTGAAAGCTTAAATATCTTATCTGTACCAATTAAAAGATATTTTAGTTTATGGGAAAAAAACTATCTACAAAAAATATTATATCAAGACACACACACACATAATATAATAAATAAATTTTTCCCTAGACATCGAGATCATTCAAGAATAGTTTATTTCTTTTTACGGTTAATTAAAAAGATAAAAGGTGATAATGGATTTAATAAATCTTAATTCATTTCTAAAATTCGGATATTTTCTGGATTATGAAAATCCAAATATAAAATTTGATTTTTCCGGAATAGAAAAAGAAAAATATAAAAATATTCCGGGAGAAGAATTAATTGGTATTGGAATTAAACTGTGGAAGAATGCCATTCAAGAACAATTTAAAACTAATAAAAAACATGTTGTCCCTTTAAGCGGTGGATTGGATAGTAGAGCAATATTGGCAGGACTTCTAGAATTTACAGAAGCGAAAAATATTTATACCTATACTTTCGGTAGTCCTGATACCTATGATTATATAATTGGAAATTTGGTAGCAACAAAAATTGGCACTAATCATTCGTCATTCCCCTTAAATCAATATATCTTTACTCTTCAAAAGGAGATAAAAGTTTCTAAAAGAATTGACCATCAGACTTTTTTATTTCATCATCCACCATTAGAAGAATTAGACAATAAATTTGCAAATATGATTATTTGGTCAGGATATATTATTGATTGGGTAGCGGGTTCACATTTACCAAAGCAATCCTGTTTAAACATTTCAGATGCTGTTAATTATATACACAAAAAAGATACATTTGTGAAATCAGTAGAGTTAACAAATATTAAATCGGTACATTTGAAACATCTTTTTTCTACAAGCTTTATTAGTCCTTCAATTTTAAGCTATGAGGAACAAATCGAAGCTTCTTATCATTTAAAAAAATACACTGCTCCCCACTTACTTTATAAGGGATTTAATTATGTTTTACCAGTAATGAATCGTGATTTTTTTTCATTTTTTTTAAGTTTACACCAAAGATACAGGAAGGGTTGTAATCTTTACAAAAAGATGCTCTTAAGTAATTATCAAGAGTTGTTTTCTTTACCTACAAAAACAAATTTGGGTCTACCTTTAAATGCTAGTAAAATTGAAATAAATTTTAATAAAATAGTTAATAAAGGCAAAAAAGTAACTAATAAATTCTATCCGATTTTTACAGAGCGCAATGCTAATTATCTAGATTTTAATAATGGTATAAGAGAAAGAGAAGATTTAAAAAAAGTTATCTATGAGAGTGTTATGGATTTGAAAAAACGAAAAATAGTTGATTGGATTGACATTGATAATATTTGGGATGAACATATAAAAAGAAAAGTTAATCATGCAGATGCATTATTGGTTTTAGCATCGCTTGAAATACACTTAAAAGCAGGAAAAATTTTTGAGTCTATACAATAAATATAAAATTGTTATCATTCTACAATATTTATTATATCTTTATTAACAGAGTGTAAATTTAGGAACTATATTAACTAAAAAGATTATTAAAATAAGTAATTACTATTAAATTAAATTTAGATTGTATGCGAAATAGCAATCTTGGAGGAAAAAAATGAATTGTTTTTCGGGAATTTATAGCTTTAGAAAGAACAATCATGTTTCACAAAACAGAATAAAAAAAATGCACGAAATTGATTATCTAAGTAGTACAAAAACAACATATTATCTGAATTCTAGATTGGGGTTAATATGTAGTCAGCCTAAAGAAAATCTTACTCGTTGTTTTCAACTAAATTCTATTGACGATGAACATTTACATATAGTTTTTGGTGGAGCTATATATAATTCTACTTTTCTTTGGGAACAAGTAAATAATGCGGAGATAAGAGATATAGATGATGAAGATAAGTCTGATGGCAAACTTATACTACTGCTTTATAAAAAGTATAAGGATGATTTCCTTAACTACCTAAATGGAAAATTTGCTATTGCTATTTATGATGAAAAGAATGAAAGACTGATATCTGCCCGTGATAGATTTGGTATTGAGCCATTATACTATTATAGAGATAATGATAATTTTGTTTTTTCATCGCGAATCACTCCGATATTAAAATCTGGTCTTTTTACGCCAAAACCTAACATTGATAGAATCTATAATTTTCTTGAACACTCTAATGTTGGAGGAGATCAAACCTTTTTTAAAGATGTTTTTGAGTTACCTATGGGCCATTATTTAGTAGCAGAAAAGGATGAATTTAAAATTATACAATGGTATGACATTAGTAAAAAGAAGGTCAACTTAGAAAATATGGAAGAGCAAGAAATAGTAGACGGATTTAGTAAACTTTTTACTGATTCAATTAAAATTAGAACAGATAACAATAAAATTGTTTACACTGCATTAAGTGGGGGTATAGATTCGTCTTATGTTGTTTGCAAAACAAATAATATGAAGCAACAAGGGCTTTTAAATGCTGATATTGAAACCATTTCATTGCGTTTTAATGATTTACGTTACGATGAGGGAGAATACATTAATGCCGTTTTGGATGATGTAGCTACTACTCATCATAATATTTATCCGGATGGTTCCAGTATCATTATTGATAATTTGAATGATGTTATTAAATATTTTGAAGAACCTTTTCATAAAATCCACGTTCCCCTTTATTGGGAACTTGCAAGAAAAGCTGAGCAAATGGGAATTTCGAGTATATTATTTGGCCAAGGTGCTGAATCTATAATTGGTGGACAAAGTTCCACAGATTATATAATGCGGATTATAGAATTACTGAAAGATGGTAAATTCGGTAAATTCAAACAGGAAATAAAGAAAGTATCCAAAATTCATAAAATACCTTTTACAAGAATTCTTGCAAAGGTTTTCTTACAAGTTTTACCCTTATCTAATCTATCTAGAAAAATGTTTAGAAGGAATTCTTTTGTCGTTACCAATGAGTTGGCGGACAGGAGAATTAAAAACTTTTCAACACCTCATAAATATTCCAATCGTTTGACACAAGCTATATTCGAAGATTTATATTTCCAGCCATATGAATTTCGTGTGTTTTGCAAAAACAAATATAACATTGACAACAGATTCCCTTTTATGGACCATAGACTTGTTGAATTTTCCTATTCTATGCCAGATAGTTTGAAGATTGATTTGGGTGTATCAAAAATTATCTTAAGAAAAGATGGGAATATTTTACCAAGTAAAATTAGAAATCGTACAGATAAAAAGATGAGTGCTAATATTATGGACAAGTGGTTTCGAACAATTCTGAAGAGTTATGTACTTAAAATAATTAACTCTAAGTCTTTTAACGATCGTGATATTTTTGATGTGAAAAAGATCAGAAAAATGGTAGAATCTCATAATAATGGTAGTATTAACATTGGTAAAGAAATAGCAAGGTGGATTACTGTTGAACTTTGGTTTAGGTATTTTTTTGATTCCAAAGATCTACAATAATTGAGTTAGAGTAAGTACTTTATTATTATAAATAGAATAATGTAAATTTATACAGAGATTTATAATATTGGGAATAATAATCCAGTTTGATTGTTAGATTTTATAGATTCAATTGAAAAAACTTTTTGGGAAGAGAACTATTAAAATTTTGATGGGCTAAAATAAAATGTACCGCATTTAGATAATAATTGGGTAAATTATATTCTAGGTATAAACAATATCTGTATAAAAGAATTTTATTAAATAATTATCCAAAATTATTTACAATACTAACAAAAAATAATTGCGGATTATCCCTAAAAGCTAGTAAGTCACATGTAGTATATAGAAGAGTTATTACCAAAATAACTAAATTGATAAATGAAATTTACCCCTTATTTCTTAATAGAGGGATTAATTATATTAATTTTAATGAAGGGATAAGAAAAAGGAAATATCTAAAAAAAGTAATTTATGATAATATTATGGCTTTGAACAAAAGAAAAATAGTTGATTGGATTGATATTGATCATATTTGGGAAAGCCATATTAGTAGAAAGGCAAATCATGCAAATGCTTTATTAATCTTAGCATCACTTGAAATACATTTAAAAGCAGGGAAAAAGATATGATGACAATACTAACAAGTAAAGAGGATTAGCATAAATGAAGATTCTAGTAACAGGTGCTGCGGGATTCATTGGTTATCATTTGGTTAAACGGCTAGTAGAAAACCTTAATAATCAGATCATCGGCTTAGACAATATCAACGACTATTATGATTTGCGTGTAAAATATGGTAGATTGGATGATTATGGGATAAAAATTCAAAATATTAAGCATGATATTTTAGTAGGAAGTAATAAATATACAAACTATAAATTCATTAAATTAGATCTAACAGATCAGAAAAATTTGTATAAATTATTTAAAGAACATAAGATTGATATTGTAGTTAATCTCGCAGCTCAAGCTGGAGTAAGATATAGTATTACAAATCCTGATGCATATTTACAGAGCAATATTATTGGATTTTATAATATTCTGGAAGCTTGTAGGCAGAATAAAGTAAAACATTTGATTTTTGCCAGTAGCTCAAGTGTCTATGGCTGGAATGAAAAGATGCCTTTTTCTACATCTGATAATGTAGATCATCCCATTAGTCTTTACGCTGCTAGCAAGAAATCAAATGAACTACTGGCACATTCTTATAGTGCTTTGTATAAAATTCCTTCTACAGGATTAAGATTTTTCACTGTCTATGGACCTTGGGGAAGACCGGATATGGCTCTTTTTCTATTCACTAAAAATATTCTTGAAAATAAGCCGATAGACGTTTTTAATTACGGTAATATGATGAGAGATTTTACTTATATTGATGATATAGTAGAAGGCATAACCAGAATAATCGAGAAACCTGCTAAACCTAACTCAAACTGGTCTGGAGAGAATCCTGATCCAGGATCTTCAAAAGCTCCTTATAAAATTTATAATATCGGTAATAACTCTCCAGTAAAGTTAATGGATTTTATTGAAGCTATTGAAAAAGCAATAGAGAAAAAAGCAATTAAGAATCTAATGCCTTTGCAACCTGGTGATGTACCCGCTTCTCATGCTGATGTGACAAATTTAATTAAGGATATCGGATATAACCCTGATACTTCTATTCAGGAAGGCATTAATAGATTTATTGCTTGGTATTTGGAGTTTTATGAAAAATAAAGAATTAAGGGTTCTGTTTGTTAGCAGTGGTAATTCCAAAAAAGGGATTTCGCCTATTGTTAAAAATCAAGGTGAAACTTTGAAAGAAAATGGAATTGATATTTCATGGTTTACAATTAAAGGCAAAGGTATTAAAGGCTATTTAAAAAATATCTCGGTTTTGAGAAAAATAATAATAACTAATAATTATGATCTTATTCATGCACATTATTCAATGTCTGCTTATATTACTTCATTAGCGTCATTAGGCATGAGAGTTCCCATTGTGTGTTCTTTAATGGGGAGTGATATCCAAACTAATAAGTTTAACAAATTGATTATAAATTTCTTCTATAGATATTTATGGAAGAGAACTATTGTAAAAAGTGAAAGAATGAAAACACATATTTGTTTAAAAAATACTAAAGTTATTCCTAATGGTGTTAATTTGTTACAATTTAATAAAATTGAAAAAAATAAAGCTCAAGATTTACTTGGTTTTGACAAAAATAAGAAAAATATTATCTGGGTTTCTAATCCCAAAAGATATGAAAAGAATTATAAACTAGCTCTAAATGCAATTAATTTTTTAAAAACAGATACCATTAAATTGAATATAGTAAATGGTGTTGATTATCAAGATATACCAAAATATATGTATGCTGCAGATCTTCTAATTCTTACAAGTTTATGGGAAGGCTCTCCCAATGTTATCAAAGAAGCCATGGCTTGTAATTGTCCTATTGTCTCTACTGATGTTGGTGATGTCAGATGGATTATTGGTAATACAATAGGTTGCTTTATTACTTTGTTTGATTCTCAGGACGTAGCTAATAATATTCAAAAAGTACTCAACAATGGAACACGAACAAATGGACGAGAGAGAATCATAACTCTTGGATTGGATTCTGTCACAATAGCAAAAAAAATAATAAAAATTTATAATGAGGTTTTATGAAAAAAAATGAAATATGTGCAAAGTGCGTTTCAGATACAACAATGAGCGATATCGTTTTTAATGAAAAAGGTGTTTGTAATTTCTGTGTGTTGCAAGAAGATTTAGAGAAGAAATATCCATTAGGTGCTGAAGGCGAGAAAAATATTCAACTCATCATTCAAGAAATTAAAAAAAGAGGATATAAAAAAAAATACGACTGTATTGTTGGAGTTAGTGGCGGTGTTGACAGTACTTATTGTGTATTATTAGCAAAAAAATGGGGTTTAAGAATTTTAGCTGTTCATCTTGATAATGGTTGGAATAGTTTAGAAGCTGAACATAATATTAAAACTTTAGTGGAGAAGCTGGGAATTGATCTTAAAGTTGTTAAGGTTAATAAAGAAGAATTTAAGAAATTACAAATTGCTTTTCTAAAAGCTTCAGTCTCAGAAATCGAAATTCCTACGGATGTGGGAATTTATTCGACACTTTATAAAGTTGCTGCTCAAGAAGATATTCCATCAATCATAAATGGACATTCCATACGCCAGGAAGGAACACAGCCTTTGAGTTGGACATATATGGATGGGAAATACATTGATAGTGTTTATGAAAAATTCACTGGTGAAAAGTTAAAATATTTTAACAATCTTAAAATCTCAAATATGATTTATTATATGCTTGTTAAAAGAATAAAAGAATATCGTCCTTTGGAATTTTTAGATTATGACAAACAAGAAGCAGGGAAAATCCTGGAAAAAGAAACAGATTGGAAAGATTATGGCGGTCATCATTTTGAATCTATCTATACTCGTTTTGTTGCTTCATATATTATGCCAACAAAATTCGATATTGATAAAAGAAAAGTATCATTATCCGCAAAAGTTCGCTCTGGAAAATTGAAAAGAGACGAGGCGTTGGCAGTATTAAATGGAGAATATTATCCTGTAGAAAAAATAAAGAAAGATCAAGATTTTGTTCTAACTAGATTGGGATTGAGTAATAAAGAGTTTGATGAAATAATGGGTTCACCAATAAAAACGCATAAAGACTATAAAACTTATCTTACAACAATTAAGAAATTCAAGTTTTTCATAAAAATTGCCTGCAAACTAAAACTTCTTCCAATAGTTTTTTATGAGAAATATGCAAAATAACATTGGGATGTATAATTGAAAATTTTAATTGATATTGGTCATCCAGCTCATGTGCACTATTTTAGAAATTTTATTAATACAATGAAAGCGAAAGGGCATGAGTTCCTTATTTGTGCCAGAGATAAAGATGTAACTCATGAGTTGTTGAATGGATATAATATAGATTATGTTAGTCGTGGAAAGGGACGCAAAGGGATTGTAGGAAAAGCATTTTATATTATAGAAGGAGATGTTATACTTCTAAAATTTGCTAGAAAATTCAAGCCGGATCTTTTTTTGAGTTTTGGCTCTACTTATGCAGCCCATGTAGCTAAACTAATAGGTAAACCTCATATTGCACTGGATGACACAGAGCATGCAAAATTAGAGCACATGCTATATGTTCCTTTCACCAATTGTGTAATTACTCCAAAAACTTTTAAGAAAAATTTTGGTTCAAAACATATCACTTTTAGTGGAACTATGGAAAATGCCTATTTGCATCCCTCATTTTATGAACCTGACTTTAACTATCTGGAACAAATAGGCTTAAACAAGACAAAATATTTTGTCTTAAGATTTATTGAATGGAGCGCTTCTCATGATATAGGACATAATGGTGTATCAAAGAAAGACATGGAAATGCTGATCAATTCTCTTGAGAAGCTAGGTAAAGTTGTAATTTCAAGTGAATCAGAGTTACCAGATAACTTTAAACACTTAAAATATAATGGTGATGTTACAAAAATTCACACCCTTTTGAAAGGAGCAGAGCTTCTTATATGTGAAAGTGGTACTATGGCATCAGAGGCTGCAGTTTTAGGTACACCAACAATCCTTATAAATTCATTGGTTAAAGAAGATGATGGAATTTTTTCATTTCTGAAAAAATACGGTAATTTGTATCATTATCAAGATTTTGCTGGTGGGATAATGAAATTAAAAGAACTTTTAACTGTTGAAAACATAAAGAGTGACAGTATAAAAAGCAGCAGCAATTATTTTTCAGATACTATAAATTTAACAGATTTTTTGGTTTGGATGGTTGAAAATTATCCGGAAAGCCATCAAATTATTAGACAGAATCCTGATTACCAAGAAAGATTTAAATTGTAGGATTAAATTATGAAATTGATAGATTTATATGAGAAATTTAAAGTTGGTAGAATCGTTAAAGATGCAGAGTTTAGTGTATTTGACAAGATTGATAATCTGATTCAGGATAAATCTGTTGTATTTTTAAATCAAAAGCAATATATCAGTAAAATCGACAATAAATTAATATCAAGTATACTATGTTCAAATGATGTTTATGAGCAGTTAGAAAGTACATTTGATGGAGGGATATGGGTTGTTGATAATCCTAAAGATATTTTTTACCAGTGTCATGAATATTTAGTTTCTACAGACTTTTATAACAAACCATTTGAGAATTTAATATCTTCTAGTGCTAAAATTTCACCAAAAGCTATTATCTCCGAGCATAGTGTTATTATTGAGAGTGGGTGTGTGATCGAAGATAATGTAATTATAAAAGCATTTACAAAAATTGGGAAAAATTCAATAATAAGAAGTAATTCCGATATCGGTTCAGATGGTTTTGAAGTTACAAGGATTGACGATAGATTAAAAGTGGTTAAGCATGGTGGAGAAATTGTGATCGGTGAAAATGTTGAAATTCAATCATTAATTACAATATCTCGCGGTTTATTTCCAACTAGAAACACAATAATAGATGATAATGTAAAAATTGCTGATATGGTTCATATTGCGCATGGAGTACAGATTGGAAAAGACACAATGATTGCTGCTGGTGTTACAATTTCTGGAAATGTATCAATTGGTAGAAATGTTTGGATAGGACCTGGTGCCATTATTTCAAACCGTTTAAAAATTGGTGATTATTCTGATATTTCTATTGGAGCAGTTGTAGTAAGAAATGTTAAAAAAAGTGAAAAAATTACAGGTAATCTTGCAATAAATCACAAAAAATACTTAAAATTTATAATTAAAAATAAACTAATTTAGGAGTTTTAGTGGAACAATTAAATGCTATAATAAAAATAATTACCGATAACAAAGATTCTAACATACTTTTAGAAATTTCTTTAGATACTGATTTAAGGGTTGATTTAGATTTCGATTCTTTAGATTTGGCTGAACTAACTGTTCGTTGCGAACATGCTTTTGGTGTTGACATTTTTGATGATGGCATAGTTACAACCATCAAAGAAATTATGGAAAAAATTAGTGGATAAATTATTTTGGATTGATGATGATATAATAAAAAGCTATCAACAATTAATCAAAGATACAAATAATATTAATCTTTTTAAAAATATAATTTATGAAAATAAATCTTATGTATTATATGTTAAAATTGTGCATTCTCTTATTAATGATTACCCAATAACACTTTTGGATTGCGATTTTTCAAATACTGAATTAACAAATTTAGGATTCTTGACTTTAGATTTACAAAAATCAAAAATAATTCATCCTAAAATACTTCATTCGGTTGATGAATTATTTGTTACAATAAGCAATTTGAATAATTGGAAAATCACTTTATTGACATCAGGAACCACTGGTGTTCCTAAAAAAATAACTCATACATTCAGCTCAATAACTAAATCAGTTAAAATATCAAAATCACATAATGCAGATATATGGGGATTTGCATACAATCCAACTCATATGGCTGGAATACAAGTTTTCTTTCAAGCTTTTTTAAATATGAACACTATAGTAAACATTTTCAATAAACCCTTGAGAAACATGCACTTATTAGTTGAAAATTATCTTATTTCACATATTTCTGCAACTCCAACTTTTTATCGATTGTTTGTTCAAAAAGAAGTTACATTTGTATCTATTAAGCAAGTAAGTTGTGGTGGAGAAAAATTGGAGAAAAATTTAAAAATACGGCTTAAAAAATGTTTTCCATATGCTAAAATTAGAAATATTTATGCATCGACAGAAGCAGGTTCATTATTTGCTTCTAAAGGAGAATATTTTAAAATTCCTCAAAAATTATCACAATATATAAAAATAATTGATAGTGAAATTCTTATTCACAAAGATATTTTAGGAGTCTCAAACGATATTCCTTTACAAAATGGCTGGTATTATTCTGGAGATATTATTGAAATTATTGAAGATGACCCTGAAATTATTTTTAAGTTCCTTCATAGAAAAAATGAGATGATAAATGTTGGTGGTTATAAAGTTAATCCGAATGAAGTTGAAGAAGAGATTCGCAAAATAGAAAATGTGAACTCAGTTAGGGTTTATGGACTTAAGAATTCAGTATTAGGGAATATACTTTGTGCAGATATAGTTGTAAATGATATAACTGAAAAAGAAATTCGCAAAATTCTTTCTTCAAAATTGCAACCGTTTAAAAGCCCTCGATTTTTTAACTTTGTCAAAAAAATAGAAATTACAAGAACTGGAAAAATTAAAAGATGAAAAATATTTTGGTTACTGGTGTATCAAAAGGTTTAGGTTTTGAAATTGCCCAAGTAATATTAGAATCAGACAATTGTGTATGGGGGGTTAGCAGAACAAGAACTGGAAATATTGAAAAATTGTTAAATAAATATCCAAATTCATTTAAATGGAAAGAGTTCGATTTGAAGAATGTTCAGAAAACTAATGATGAGTTATTTAAGAATTTCATCAACTTTGATATCAAATTGCATGGTTATGTTAACAATGCGGCATTAGCTTATGATGATATCATTTCTAATCTTCAGTTAGAACCTTTGGAAATCATGTACAAAGTGAATGTTTTTTCTCCTATGATGATAACTAAATATGTGATTCGGAATATGTTGTTACATAGAATTAAAGGTTCTATAATTCATATATCTTCGATAAGCGTCCATACAGGCTACAAAGGATTGGCAATGTATGCTTCAACCAAAGGTGCTTTAGAAGCTTTTTCAAAAAATACAGCCCGTGAATGGGGAATAAGAGGAATTTGCTCAAACTGCATTGTTGCAGGCTTTATGGAAACAGCAATGAGTTCTTCACTAACTCAAGAACAAAAAAATAGAATCTTTAATCGTACATCATTAAAAAAAGCAACAAATCCAAAATCTGTTGCGGAAACAGTAAATTTTTTATTAACAGATAAGGCTACATCTATAACAGGGCAAAACATTTTTGTTGACTCAGGTACAATATAGTAGTTGTGAAAAAATATTCAATTTTCTCTATTGATCTTCTCTTCATCATTATCGCTTTTCTGATTATGATCTGGTATAAACCTGCTTCACTCAGATTATATTTACCAAATTATATAAAGCCATTTATAGGTTTTTCACTATTATGGATTAGTATATCTTTGATAAGTCATAAATATCATCATATTATTTTTGAAACTTTCAGTAAGAAAATTACCTCTTTAATGAAAACGAATTTTGTTATTACAGCTTTTATTACCTTTCTCATTTTTTTCTTTAATCGCTTTTCATATTCCCGTTCAATTGTTTTTGGTACAATCGTATTAGCTACTTTTTTTGAGATTGCTCTAAGTTTTATTACAGAATATACCCATAAAATGAATAGAGTATTAGAAAATGCAGAATCAAATTATTGGCCACTTAGAGCGATTAAAATTATTGATTCAGAAGAAGAAAGCAAAAATTTTAATTTTTCATTTCCAGTAGTTGATAATGTTCAAGACTCTATCAATTTAATTCTGAAAAATAAATTTTTAAAAAACAACTCAGACACTTTTAAATTTATTGCAGATAATGTAGATTTAAAAAAAATACATAAATCTCATTCTTCCATACTAAATTCTCATACATTATTTAATATAGAGAATATTGAGGAAAGTTCTCAATGTTTTTTCTTAAATCTTCATAAATTGAATGATTTCCGTAGAATTAATCAGTATTTCATTCAGGTTAATGAGAATTTGCAGCATGGTGGTTATTTCATCAGTTGTGGAGAAACAATAAATGAAAGGTTTAGACGAATATTCACTAATTATCCCATCATTTTATCACATATTATATTTTCATTTGATTTTGTTGTAAAAAGAATATTTCCCAAGCTACCTTTTTTCAAAGCGATTTACTTCGCAATTACTAAAGGTGAAAATCGGGCTATTTCGAAAGCTGAGATTCTTGGGAGATTATATTTCTGTGGTTTTCGAGTAATTTCAACAAAAGAAATTAATGACAAATTATACTTCATTGCTCAAAAAATTAACAAGCCGAAAGATGATATTTTACCTTCTTATGGACCTTTAATTAAAATGAAGAGGGTTGGAAAAGACAAAAAATTCATCTATATTTACAAATTTAGAACCATGCACCCCTATTCCGAATACTTACAGCAATATATTTTTGATAATTATAAATTAGAAGATAAAGGAAAATTCAAAAACGATTTCCGAATTACAGGTTGGGGAAAAGTATTTCGTAAGTTATGGATAGATGAATTACCTCAATTTATTAATTTTCTTAGGGGTGAGTTGAGTTTAGTGGGAATCCGCGCTTTAAGCCTTCATTATTTTTCTCTTTATCCTGAAGATTTGCAGAATTTGAGAACTAAATATAAACCCGGTTTGATTCCTCCATTTTATGTTGATATACCAAACTCATTTGAGGAAATTTTAGAGTCTGAAAGAAGATACCTCTTGAAAAAAATAAAAAAAGGGTATATCGTTAATATTGAATATTTTTTTAGAGCATGGTGGAATATAATTTTTAAGCATGCCAGAAGTCAATGAAAGAGGTAAAAGATACTAGGTATTGGGTGTAAGGTATAAGGTTGTGAGTAA
The DNA here is from genome assembly GCA_021108315.1 of Candidatus Cloacimonadota bacterium. Taxonomy (GTDB): domain Bacteria; phylum Cloacimonadota; class Cloacimonadia; order Cloacimonadales; family TCS61; genus JAIORE01. Next base: position 612 of record JAIORE010000270.1, on the reverse strand, counting down.
ATAAAGATGGGTGATTTTAGAAAATTAGAAGTTTGGAAAATTTCAAAAAATTTAGCAATTGAAATATATATGCTAACAAATATTGGTGAATTTTCTAAGGATTACGGTTTACGGGATCAAATTAGAAGAGCTGTGGTTAGTGTATCTTCAAATATTGCGGAAGGTGATGAAAACGGTTCTAATCGACAAAGCATAAGATATTTTAATATTGCAAAAGGTTCTCTATCAGAAGTTCAAACTCAAGCAATTATTGCTTATAAAATTGGTTATTTAAAAGAAAAAGAATTTTAAAAAATATTAGAAACATGTATAATCATATCAAAAAAACTGACAAAACTTATTCAATATAGATCCAAACACCCAAAACCTATACATCCTGTACCTTAGACCTTTCCTTCTTCAAACCAACCCAAAACCAGATACTCAAAACCTTGTACCAGAATTTCAGTCCCCAGCACTTTTTTTAAATTTGTGAAATTCGCTTAAATTAGTGTTAATTCGTGGTAAAAAAAATATTATGGAAATATTAGATATAATAAAACGCCCTGAAAACAGAAAATCAATGACCTCCAGTCGAACTGGAGGTTTGAAATATGTGAACCGCTGAAAGCG
>JAIORE010000207.1 GCA_021108315.1 Candidatus Cloacimonadota bacterium | reverse complement strand
TGAATGTTTTTCTTTCGACAACCGGTAATGCTATCAATGATTTTGATGTAACTTTGGAAAATGTAATTGGTTTAGATGCCAGTTATGTTGAATTTTCTTACGATCTTTCCGCTTATGCCGGACAAGATATTTATCTTGCTATTGAATGGATTCAGGATACTTATGCAATGGTTGTGGATGATGTCAAAGTTGGTCAAGCAGAGCCCAACGATGTGGGAATGGTTTCAATAGAATATCCGAAAGATTATCATTTTTTAGAATCGGAAATTATTCCTTCCGGCACTATTATGAATTACGGAACTGCCGATATTACCGAAAATTTTGATATTACTTGCGAAATCTATAACGAAAATGCAGAAGTTGTTTATCTTAATACTGTTAATCATATAGGAACCATTTCTCCTGCTGAAACTGAAGAAGTGATATTTGCCGATTTATGGATTCCTGCTGAAATCGGAACTTATTATATTACTATGATTACGTTTCTAGCAGATGATGCCAATACCAATAATGATGGTTTTTCAGTAGAAACCGAAATAGTAATTCATTATGGAACAAGTGATCCTGATGCTTTTGGTTATCAATGGATAGACAGCACTGTGGAAGACGGACCTATTTATGATTGGATTGAGATTAGCGAAACCGGAACTTCTTCTATTATGTATGAAGTACCTGCATTTTATGGTGATGATAATTTTTCAGATCCTATAGATTTTGGATTTAGTTTTCCTTTTTACGGAATTGACAGAACATATTGTTATATTGATACAAATGGTGAACTTCTTCTTGCAGATAACACTTGGTACCATGCTCTCGATCCTTACGGTATTTGGCAAGGTGATGGTAATATGTTCAATTATATGTATCCGATTCCCGGTTATACTCAAATGCCAGCTCTAATTGCGGCTTATTGGGATGATCTGGAAGTTGATGAAGGAATTGGTGATGTGTATTTCCAAACATTTGGTGAAGCTCCTAATCGTTATTTCGTCATTGAATGGCATAATGTGAGATTCCATGCTGGAACCGGTGGAGAACCAACTCTTTGTTTTGAGATTATTTTACACGAAAATGGAGAAATTGTTTTCCAATATCAAAATGTAGCAAATGGACAGGTTAGCAGTATTCCTCATGATTACGGTGCAAGTTCTACAATTGCAATTCAGAATGATACTGCCAATATAGGCTTATGTTATCTTAGGGAAATTGTAGAAAATCAACAATATTATGGTGTAGAACCTTACGGAAACCTTCTTGTAAATGAACTTGCTATTCGTTTTTATCAGGGAGAAGACTTACAAACACCATTTATTCTTTATGAAGAAGAAAAGGGTAATACATTTGACAATAATCCTGATATTTCTGTAACAATTTTGGATGCCTCCGGTATAATTTCCGACCAACTTTTTTATGATATTGGAGATGGTTGGGAATCAATTACACATTCATCTATTGAAGAAAATATTTATCATTATCAATTCCCTGAAATTCCTAACAGCACAACGGTAAATTATTATTTTTCAGCAACAGATAATTCCGAAGCTCAAAATAGCGGAACTTTACCTCAAAATGCACCTTCCGAATATTTTACTTTTAAAATATTACCCACAGAAGGAGTTAATGTTCTTCTCGCACATCCTGGCACTATACCGGGTTATCAGGATTATACCGGTGTGAATTTTGCAAAATATGTAAATGCTCTTAATACTGCTGGGGTTGATTATGATATCTATAACTGGGCTGAATATGATGATTATGCATTCCCAGAATGCTATGAAGCTATTATCACTTATGCCAATGGAGTTGGTGCACTTGATTTACACAATAATTTTGCCATTGCCATGATGAATTTTCTAGATTCAGGTACAAATGATGAACCTAAAAATATTTTTATGGCATCAGATGATTTTGGATTCAAACAACATGGTTATTCTAACGATACACCAATTAGAAAATTTTTTGAAGCATACCTTCGTGGAAGATATATACCTATAGCTAATCCTTCATTACCGCCTTTTGGTGGTACAGATGGAATCGGTGGACCTGATATTTATGATTATTCAGACGGAAGCGTATTGATTACAAGTGAATCTGTAGTTGGAAATAATGGTCAGGAATTACAAGTATATTCTAATAGTCCTGATGTTTTAGAAGAAAGAGCTTGCCCAAGTTGGTATCAGGATGAAGTAGTAAATCCCGGTATTAGTTCAATTTCTGCTTTTATTTTTGAGGATGGTCCAATAGATGGAAATGCTTACGGGTATCATAACTCGGCAGCACTTTCTTTGGATAATATTATTTATAAATCATTTTATACAAGTTTTGATATTTCTCAATTTACGAATGATGATGATATAAATATGATCATTTCCGATGCTATAGATTGGTTTGATATAGATGAAAGCGGAACAGATAACCCAATCACTTCACCTGTTATTTCATCTTTAGAGCAAAATTATCCAAATCCATTTAATCCAACCACAAATATCTTGTTTTCAACTACAGAGTCCACGGAGAACACAGAGCTTTCTATCTATAACATTAAAGGACAGAAAGTCAAAACATTGGTAAATGATAAATTAGAAACAGGTGATCACTCAATTGTATGGGACGGAAAAGATGATTCAAGTAAACAAGTAAGCAGCGGAATTTATTTCTATAAAATGAAATCAGGAAAATATACTGCTACAAAAAAGATGATCTTGATGAAATAAGGTCAAATGACACAGGTGAAGGCATATTTGATCTAAACCTTAAATAATGATTTAAGATAATCTCAAAGGCTCCTAATTTTTTTAGGAGCTTTTTTTATTAGCACTGTATTTTATTCATAACTTGAAATTATGAAAATTGTCTTGATAAAAAATATTAACATTGAAAACCTGACAATTGGAAGTGTAAAAAATTATGGTAATTTTTTTTCTTTGAATTTATCAATAGGATTATATATGAAAACTAATGTTTCAAAAGCCGAAGAGTTACAAAAAAAAATATCCGATTTATCCGAAGACAGCATAGAAAAAGTGGATATTCTAATTGAACTGTCAAAAATGTATTTGGGAAGATCCCCTTCAAAAGTATTGGAATTAGGTAAACAAGCTCTCAAACTATCAAAGAAGCTCAATTATGAAAAAGGTATCGCAATATCCTTAAATATTATCGGAATAAGTTATTCTCTGTTAAGTGATTATGATTTGGCAATAGAATATTATCATGAATCTTTGAAAATAAGTGAAAAACTTAATTTCAAAAATATAATAGCGGTTACCATTAATAACATCGGAATTATTTACACGGATTTGAAAAATTATAAAAAAGCAATTGAGTATTATTATAGGGCACTAAAGATATTCAAAGAAAATAAAGATATGATAAATATTGCTGATGCCACAAATAATATTGGGATTATCTACAGTAGATTAAAAGATTTTGATAAGGCTTTGCAATTCGGAACGGAATCTCTTGAACTTTATAAAAAGGTAGGGCGGAGTAGGGATGTCATTCAATCTTATATTAATATCGGTAATTTGTATGAAGCTAATAACAACCCCAAAAAAGCGTTGGAATATTATTATAAAACATTAAAAATAAGCAAAGAGATCAAAGAAAGCGATGTCACGGTAATCGTTCTAAATAATATCAGTAGAATAAAAATATCTACAGGTAAATATAAAAAAGCTCAACAATATCTTGAAGAAGCACTGAAGATTGCTCAAAAGATAAAATCCAGAAAATTAATAATGAATATTTATGAAAATCTTTCTAATCTGTATACTGCTACAAAAGATTTTGAACGATCTTTGAAATATTACAAACTTTATACAAAAATAAAAGATGAAATCTTCAATAAAGCAAGCAGTGATAAAATTGCTGAATTGCAAGCAAAATATGAAATTGAAAAGAAAGAGAATGAAATTGAAAAGAAAGAGAAAGAAATTGCATTTTTACATAAAGAGAATGAACTCTATAAAATTCAATTGGAAGCAAAACTGAAATTAGAAAAAGCTCATCTTGAGATAGAACAAAAAAATGAGACAATTAATTTAATCTCCCGTGAATTGGAAAACTTAATAGAAAAAGATTTTATTGGGACGAGTGAAGCTATTAAATCTGTTCTAAATATCGCCTTTACTGCTGCTAAGAACAAAGATACTCATGTTCTGATAACCGGCGAGAGCGGAACCGGAAAAGAGATAATTGCCCGTATCATTCATCATTCAAGTGATAGAAAAAAAGGACCGTTTCTTCCTGTGAACTGCACGGCAATTCCGGAAACATTGTTAGAAAGTGAATTTTTCGGTCATCGAAAAGGAGCATTCACCGGAGCAATTGAAAATAAGAAAGGACTCTTTGAACTGGCTGATAATGGAACATTATTTCTCGATGAAATTGCAGATATGTCATTTTCTTTACAGGCTAAGTTGCTGCGAGTGATCGAAGAAAAAAAAATCAAACGAATCGGTGAGAATAAGGAGATTCCATTAAATGTCAGAATGATCTCTGCAACAAACAGGAATATAAAAGAACTTATAGAAAATAAAGATTTTAGGTTAGACCTTTATTACCGGATAAATACTTTGGAAATAAATATTCCGCCATTACGTGAAAGAACAAAAGATATTGAACCTTTAATACAGCATTTTGCGAAATTTTTTGCAGAAAAAACAAATAGACAAATTCCGGAAATTAGTAAGGACCTTATCATAAAATTGAAAAAATATTATTTTCCCGGTAATGTGCGGGAATTGAAAAATCTGGTTGAACGAGCCGTAATCCTTTCAAAAAATAATTTTCTTGATGTATCTGATTTTCATGTAACAAATCCTGAAATAAGAAGCCGACCTTCCGGTGAAAAAAATATATATAATGATGAAGTTAATAGAATAAAAGATGCTCTTCTCGCAACAAATTTTCATCAGAATAAAGCTGCTGAAATACTTGGTATTCCCAGAATCACCTTGATCCGTAAGATGAAAAAATACAATATTAATATCAAGAAAGTTATTGAATAACTAACATTCCCAGTTCGATTTTGCTTTCTAACTTATAAGAGTAAAAGCAAATATAATTTTGTGAAACATAATTAATGAGAAACTATGAAGAGTTGTTTTTACATTTAGAACTCTCCTGCACTCATATTAAGTTACAAATAACATATAAATCTTGAAAATATTTTACTTAATATGAATGCAGGAAAGAAAAGCAAGAAGAAAAAAAGCTAAAGTCATCCCTCGCTTTAGATAAAGAGAGGGAATGAGGGAGAGTTTGAACTCAATCTTATCTTTTTCTCTGTATTCTCTATCGTAAAACTCTTTTGTTCGTTTTGTTTGTTTGCCTGCTCTGTTGAATATCTTTTTATTCAACTGGAGTTAGTTGACAAATTCTTTTCAATTCGGGTTCTTCCAAGTTATTATCTTATTTCTAATATTCTTGTTTTTTTGGTAAAAGATTTTTTAATGCTTTGAAAATTGTATAAAAGATAAATTATACATCTCGTTCCTAAGCCCCCAGCTTAGCGGATTCTAAATGAAGCAGAAGCTTCATAAATTATTGTGTTCCTAAACTGAAGCTTAGGAACAAGTATATATATCTTTTGTTAATTTGAGTTAATTTGTGGTTTCAACTTTTCCAGTTCTTCCGAGTTAGATGATACAAATGTATGTACAAAAGTATCAAAATGTGCAAATAAATCTGTTTATCCCATTAATTAGATTCAATTCATAAAATTCAATTTTTTATTCCTTACTTCGTTACCTCCTTCAAAAAAAGAGAGACAACAAAGTTCTCCTTCTCCTCGAATGATAAGAAGTTAGGAAATGAGCAACATTTTTTAAAAAACTATGATTATTTTGACAATTACTGTATGGATTAACTCCAATTATTTTCTTTTAGCTACACTTATAAAATAATATAAAAGATACCTATATGAGTATTATATAAGTAATTAGACCATTTTATACTAAGCTTCACATCCTTTTTGGCACAGTAATGGCTACTATAAAATAAATCGTGAAATATGAGGGAAAAATGAAAAATAATTTTATGAATTTTATAAATTCAATTATAAGAAAATTAAGAAAGTTAAAAGATTCAAATACCAAAAATGATAATTCTGTCGATATTTTGATTAATGAAATTTTTATTGATGATAATAAATTAAACAATTCGTGAAATATGAGGAAAAAAATGGAGATTAATTTTAAAGATATTATAAATTCAATTACCAGAAAATTAAGAAAACGAAAAAAATCTAAAACCAAAGATGACAATTCTTTCGATATTTTGATTAATGACGTTTTAATTGATGATGATAAATTAAACAAATCTGATAATGATGAACCTTATGAAAATAATGAATCGAAATGTAAAATAATTTTATAAAAACAGGAGGAAAATTGAAAACTATCAAAAAACTTTTTAAAGAAAATATAGGTGTATTATTCTTCATTCTGTCAATCCCATTATTTTTGGCAGCGGATGATTCGGCAACCAGAATTTATTCCACAGACCTTGAAGGCAGATGTATTTTTGATTCATTCTTAAATGAGATGCCGGAATATTCCCGAACTGTGCCGGAACAAATGCCCGGCTGGCCCCAAGATATGTATGTGCCGAGTTATTATTCCCCATCCGGAGTAAATCTTGTTGATATTAATAATAATGGTTTTCTTGAGATTATTTCAGCTTGCACAGATGGTTCGGTGCATATTTGGGATTATCTCGGCAATGAACTTACGGGTTGGCCTAAATTCGGATTAGAACAGATACAATCCAAGCCTGCGATTGGCGATCTGGATACTGATTATCCCGGTCTTGAAATTATCGCTGTCGGGAAGCCGAATACTTTGTATGCATGGCATAATGACGGAACTGCAGTTGCTGGCTTTCCTCTGACAATTGGTGAAACAGGTGGTTTCAGAGCTTCTGTCCTTTTTGATATTGATAACGATGGCTTTCTTGAAATAATTCTCTCACAAAAAACATATCCTACCGGACAAGTAATTGTTTTCAATCATGACGGAACAACAGTTCCGGGTTGGCCTCAACCTATGGATTATTTGGGTGTTGCAACTCCCGCAGTCGGAGACCTCGATAATGACGGAGAGATTGAAATTTGTGCGGTATCTTTTTATTCCGTATATCTCTGGGATAAAGACGGAAATGCAAAACCCGGCTGGCCCCACCTCAATGTTGCAGGCGGAATGAGCTACGCACAACCGGTTTTTGCCGACCTCGATGATGACGGTGATTTTGAAATCCTTCATTCGTATTATACAAGCAATACCAATTATGTCGGCATATATCATCATGACGGAACTACTTTTGAAAATTGGCCCCAAATTTATCCGGGACCTCAAAACTATGTTATGGCGATACCCGGTGATATTGATAATGATGATGATTTGGAAATCTTCGGAGGATGCCACGGATATGGAATATCGGAAAGGCATCATACTGGGGAAGAGGTTGCAGGATGGCCTGTTGATATATATAATTTGGAGTCTTCTCCCATAATTTTCGATTTGGATAACGATGGGGTAAGAGAAATAGTTTTTGGCGGTACAGCCGGCAGTTTCCATGCTTATAACGGAGATGGTTCACTCGTTGAAGATTGGCCTATTTCCGCCGGTGGTAACTCGATGGTTAATAGTGCTGCTGTTGGTGACGTGGACGGAGACGGTGATATTGAAATTGCTCTTGTTGTTCATAATGGAACAGTGAATTTATGGACGATCGAAGATGTGCCGTATCGACCATATTTAACAGATTGGGGAACATATTATCATGACGCTTGGAATACAGGTTGGATGCATCCTCTTCCTCCCCAAAATCTGACTGCCGAAATTTCTGAAGATGATATTGTTTTAAATTGGAATGCAAATACAGAACCTGATATTGCAGGTTATAATATCTACAAAAAAGATAATTCCACCGGTTTTTATACTAAGATCAATAGTGAACTAATTACTGATGTATCATATATTGATGTCGGAGGATTAGAAACTGATATATATTGCGTTACTGCTGAGATTAAAGCTTACACGGAATCACGCTTGAGCAATGAAGCATTTTGCCAAAATCCGACAGCTTGGATAGAAGGTACCGTAACAATTGATAATGGTGAAGGAGATGTGCAGGATGTTTTGATTACTGTTGGTGCATATAATACCAGCCCTAATGCAGACGGATTCTATTCAATGGAAGTTGCTTGCGGTTCTTATACTATAGAAGCATCTTTGGAAGGATATATTCCGGTATCTTATGATATTGTAATTGATGCAGGTGAAACGGAAGTTGTTAATTTCATATTGGAATTGTTACCTGTAGGTTGGATAGAGGGGACAATAACACTTGATGGTGGTGAAGGAGATGTTCAGGATGTTGTAGTTACAGCAGGTGAACATACTACAAATCCTAATATAGCCGGATTCTATTCAATGGAAGTTGTTCTCGGTTCTTATACTGTAGAAGCATCTTTGGAAGAATATACTCCTGTTTCAGAAGATATTGTAGTTGACGGAGGTGAAACGGAAGTTGTTGATTTCATTTTGGTTGTGTTACCTGATCAATTATTTCCTCCTTCAAATCTTACAATTGATATAACCGCTGAAACAGAAGCTCTCTTATCTTGGGATCCTCCTGTGGTAGATGGAGATGAAATAGAAGAAGGTTTTGATGCCGATACCTTTCCTGATGGATGGAACTCATTTGATAATGATGGTGACGGATATTATTGGGAAGTTTCTGTAGCTTGGGGTGGAAATAATGGCAGCGCGCATTGTATGACAAGTGCTTCTTATATAAATAATATAGGGGCTCTTTTTCCAGATAATTGGTTGATTTCTCCTGCTCTTACAATTGGTGGAGCTTCTGAATTACGCTTCTATGTTGCTGCACAGGATCCATCTTGGACTGCTGAACAATATTATGTAAAAGTTTCAACAACCGGAGACCAAATTTCCGATTTCACAACCACAATTCACAGTGCTGTTCCATCTTCTGGCTCCTATACGGAAGTTGTACTTAGTCTATCGGATTTCGCCGGACAAACCATTTACCTTGCTTGGCAACATGCTGATGTAACAGATATGTTCTGGTTGAATCTTGATGATATTTCCGTGATTAATTCTGAAACAAGAGAAATTACTTTTTCAGCAGATTTTGAAACAGCAAAAAGCATACGTCAATTCAAAACCGGTAATAGCTATAAAAACGAAAATTATCGAGATAGAGTATTAACCGGCTATAATGTCTATCTTGATGGTACTCAGGTTGAAGAAAATACAGTAGAAACTGAGTTCTTATTCACAGGTCTTGTAAACGAAAACACATATATTGCAGGTGTTTCAGCCGTTTATACCAGTGGTACTTCTGAAATAGTGGAATATGAATTTGAATTTGAATACGTTGATACTGATGAACCTCTCATAAATGAATTTGTGACAAAACTCAATTCAAATTACCCCAATCCGTTCAATCCCGAAACAAATATCCTGTTTTCTACAAAAGAATCAGGTTTTGTTGTGGTAGAAGTTTACAACCTCAAAGGACAAAAAGTGAAAACACTGATTAATGAAGTTTTGAACGCTGGTTCTCATCAAGTAATTTGGAATGGAAATGATGAAAGCAATAATCCTGTTTCATCCGGAATTTATTTATATAAAATAAAGTTCGGCAAATACAATCAAACCAAGAAAATGATTTTATTGAAATAGTGAATTTAGAGTATTCTGGGAAAATATAGGGATTAATGCAAAGCGATAGAGTCGCTTCCGATTCTTGTTCCTAAGCTTCTGCTTGGGAACGAGACATCACCTTTTGTCTTCGTCTTGGTTATGCCTTGATTGGTAATCCTTTCTTTCAAGAAGAGGAAACTCCTTTTCCTTGCAGCTGAAGGTTGAGATGAGGTGATGAGATGATAAATAAATAAAAGCGGAGGAAAATAATGTTTAATTTAAAAGTATTTTTTGTAATTTTGATAGGATTATCATCATTATTATGTTTTTCAGAACAGATTGATCCTGCAATAGGTAGCGAAACAGGATTTTTTACAACAACCATAAACAAAGGAAATGATAATGACAATATCACAACTTCCAGTTCACGGGATTTAGTTCCGCCAACCTTTGAAATTTCTCACATAGAGAATGGAGATGTAACGATCAATGTAAATTCGGATGAAGATCTTTATTCCGGTTGGGTTGACGAAAAACTCATCTGGTCTGTAGCAAATTTTAATTATTGGTGGCTTAATTCCCGCATAGCCAAAGATTCTGAAAACAATATTTATGCTGCTATAAAATTGTATGAATATTTTAATGGCAACAATGATTTCGATATGTACAAACTGCAAAATAACGGAGAAATTGAAGAAGAATATTTAGATTGGAATGGACCTTCCGGGAATCCTGTAATCATAAATAATCCGGATCAAAATATTTATCTCGGACAGCCAACTCTCGATAAGGAGGGCGTTGTTGACCATAATAATATTACTTATGTAGCTTCCAATAACGGTACCAGTAATATTCTGTTCACAAAAATTGATGCTGACGGTACTATTTTGATAAATAATGAAATAATTATTACCGGTGCAAACGGTTGGACAAATGAAATCCGTATTGCAGTTGATTCAAATAGTAAAGTACATCTTATTTGGTCAAAAGATCAGCACGATATTTCTTATGCTTATTCGGAAGACGGTGGTATTATCTGGTCGGAAATTATTTCTCTATGCTATCATTCTGATGGTCAACAGAATAAAGCGCAGGTATGTTGTGACAGTAATGATAATGTTCATATTATTTGGTCAGGTTATTCTTGTTGTAACCATTATCTTAATTATATGAAATTACGTCCAGACGGGACCATTGCTATTGATGAAAGCCACTTAACTTCAAATAACAATTCACCTTGGGCTCCTAAAATGGCAATTGATGAAGAAAATAATGTTCACCTTGTCTGGGCAAATCACTTTCAACAGGTAACTTCTGCTTGCTATACAAAAATCAATGGAAATCTTGATGCTGATGGTTCTTCTTTATCTGATGCGGAATTGACTTTGATTCAGGAACATGGATTTGTATTAAATCAGAATGTTAGATATCCGAAATGTACGGTAGATGATTTTATGAATGTTCACGCAGTTTATGAAAATGATGAATACGGCTGCAATCAACCTAAAAATGTTTATTATAAGAAAATGAATTCTGTTCCTTTATTAAGGATCGAATGTCCCAATGATTCTGTTCTTTTTGTAGAAATGACAGGAAACGGAACCAGTTGGGAAGGAAGTTTCACGCCATCGGAATTAGGCATTTATGATGTCAGAATATCTGCTACCGATATTGATGGAAATACGGGTGTGGACAATTACCAGTTTGAATATACAGGCAGCGGATTCGATGATCCTGAATTATCAATTGCCAAGGCTCATTTATCTAATTTCCCGAATCCGTTCAATCCAACCACAACTATTTCGTTTAATTTAACCGCAAAAGACGCAAAGAACGCAAAGCTTGAAATTTTTAACACCAAAGGTCAGAAGGTTAGAACCTTTTCAAATCTCCAAATCAACAAATCTCCAAATCAACAAATTGTCTGGAATGGAACAGATGACAATAGTCAACCTGTCTGTTCGGGAATATATTTCTATCGTATTCAAACCACTGATTTCACTGAAACAAAAAAATGTCTTCTATTGAAGTAGTAAATAATTTTGGAGTGCATCAAGCCACCAGAGAAATAGTATCATTTCACGGGGTGAATATCTTGATGCAAAATTATCCAAGTTATTTGGCATTCTTCCTAAGTTCACAGTATTTGAAGCGATTTTCATAGATATCTCCTCTATCATCCTTATCTGAAGAAAGAAATCTATTATGGATATTTTTTTTCTTTAGAGACTCTCCAATCCGGGAGAAGAGTGAATTAACTCCACTGGAAAGGAGAGGGCTGGATGATGTAATTTTCTAATAAAAACGAATTCTAATATCTTGTTCCTAAGCTTCTACTTAGAAAACCTATAAACAAATCAGTGACTTGGGAACAAGGATAAAAAAAAACGGAGGAAAATAATGTTTAATTTAAAAGTATTTTTTGTAATTTTGATAGGATTATCATCATCATTATGTTTTGCCGAACAGATTGATCCGGCAATAGGCAGCGAAACAGGATTTTTTACAACAACCATAAACAAAAGAAATGATAATGACAATATCACAACTTTCGGTTCACGGGATTTAGTTCCGCCAACCTTTGAAATTTCTCACACAGAGAATGGAGATGTAACAATCAATGTAAATTCGGATGAAGATCTTTATTCCGGTTGGGTTGATGAAAAACTCGTGTGGTCTGTAGCTAATTTTGATTATTGGTGGCTTAACACTCGTATGGCAAAAGATGATGAAAATAATATTTATGCAGCTGTAAGACTTTATGAATATGCAAATCCAAGTGGTAATTTCGATATGATCAAATTGCTTAATAACGGAGAGATCGAAGAAGAAAATTTTGATTGGATTGGACCCGGTGGAAATACAGTGATCATAAATAATCCTGATCAAAATATTTATATTGGACAACCAACTCTTGATAAGGAAGGTGTTGTTGACCATAATAATATTACTTATGTAGCTTCCAATAATGCTACCAGTAATATTCTGTTCACAAAAATTGATGCTGACGGAACTGTTTTGATAAACAATGAAATAATTATAACCGGAGCAAACGGTTGGACAAATGAAATCCGTATCGCAGTAGATTCAAATGACAAAATATATCTTGTTTGGTCAAAAAGCCAGCATGATATTTCTTATGCTTATTCGGAAGACGGTGGTATTTCCTGGTCGGACATTATTTCTCTTTGCTACCTTCCTGATGGTCAACAGAATAAACCACAGATTTACTGTGACAGTAATGATAATGTTCATATTATTTGGTCGAGATATTTAAGTGGTCATTATCTAAAATATATGAAATTACGACCTGACGGTACTATTGCTATTGACGCAAGCCAATTAACATCAAATAACAATTCACCCTGGTCTCCAAAATTGACAATTGATGAAGAAAATAATGTTCACATTGTTTGGGCGAACGGTTGGCAAGGTACCACTTCCGCCTACTATACAAAGATTAATGGAAATCTTGATGCAGACGGAGCTTCTTTAACTGATGCGGAATTGACTTTGATTCAGGAATATGGATTTGTATTAAATCAGAATGTTAGATATCCGAAATGTACGGTAGATGATTTTTTTAATGTTCATTCAATTTATGAAAATGATGAATATGGTTGTAATCATCCTAAAAATATCTATCATAAGAAAATGAATTCCATTCCTTTATTAAGAATTGAATGCCCGAATGATTCTGTTCTTTTTGTGGAAATGACAGGCAGTGGAACCGGTTGGGAAGGTGTATTTACTCCTTCTGAACTTGGTATTTATGATGTCCGGGTATCGGCTTCCGATAGCAATGGAAATACCGGAGTGGATAATTATCAGTTTGAATATACAGGTATTCCTTCAAATGGTTTTATAACTGGTACTATTTCTCTGGAAGACGGAACTGGTAATGTAGAGGATGTCACAGTAATTGCAGGAAGTCAATCTACAAGTCCAGATGTAAACGGATTATATTCAATCGAAATAGAACTCGGAACTTATATTGTTACTGCCACACTTGATGGATATGATCAGGAAACAATTGAAGGTGTTATAGTTGAAGGAGGTCAAACTACAAGCGGAATAGATTTTATTTTGAATCCGACAGTAGGCTTGGAAGATAATAACATATCTTTGACTACAAAATTGTTAAGTAACTTTCCGAATCCGTTCAATCCAACCACAACTATTTCGTTTAATTTAACCGCAAAAGACGCAAAGAACGCAAAGCTTGAAATCTTTAACACCAAAGGTAAGAAGGTAAGAACCTTTTCAAATCTTCAAATCAATAAATCTCTAAATCAACAAATTATTTGGGATGGAACGGATGAAAACAATCAACCCGTAAGTTCGGGAATGTATTTCTATAAATTGAAAGCAGGTAATTTCACGAAAACCAAAAAGTGCATTTTGTTAAAGTAACAAAACAAAACTTTGCGAAAATTCTAACGGGGAAATTCTTAGAGGATAATTTCCGCAAAGCTATAATTATTTTAACTCATTCCCACGCTTCTGCGGGGGAATGAAAAACTCGGTGCTCTTGTACTGGAAAGGAAAAAAAGGAGAAAAAAACTATGAAAATTATGAAGAAAAAACATTTATCAGATTTTCTGTTTTTAATTATGTTCACTTTCTGTTGGATGAATTTATCCGCACAGATACCTTATCAACAAGGATTTCCCATAAATACCGGCAATAATACTTCGGAACCGTCCCCGCAAGTTGCAGATATTGATGGAGACGGAGATTTGGAAGTATTGATAGGTTCGGGACAGAATTTATTTGCTTATCACCATGACGGAACACCTGTTGCAGGTTTTCCTGTGGGAGTGGGCGGAAGTGCCCATTATACACCTGCAATAGCAGATATTGATAACGATGGAGAAATTGAAATTGTTATAGCCGGCCAACGTTCCGATCTTTATGTATTCAACGGCGACGGAACTCTTAAAGAAGGCTGGCCCCAAAATCTTGGTGATGATGACGGTGCCTGTTGTTCACCCGCTTTATCAGATCTTGATAATGACGGAGATTTGGAAATTGTTATCGGAACTTATAAAGATCTCAATCTTAATAATGATGGAATATTGGCAAGAGTCTATGTCTTTCATCATGATGGAACAATTTATGATGGCTGGCCCGTCTATGATGTTGATTATACCGGTGTAATAGGAAGTCCGGCAATCGGTGATCTTGATAATGACGGAGATTTGGAAATAATCGTGGTCGGAAGAGAATATTCACAAGTTTGGGCTTGGAATACGGATGGAACTGTTCTGCTAGGTTTTCCTGTTGATTTACCTAATTTTACAGAATCTTCACCAACATTAGCTGATATTGATGATGACGGTGATCTGGAAATATTTATTGCTACTCAGACGGAACTTGTTTGTGCATTGCATCACGACGGGACTTCGGTGACAGGCTGGCCTCAACCGATGGGAGGTGCTGCAATACAACGTTCTTCACCTTCAATTGGAGATATAGATGGAGATGGTGATCTTGAAATTGTTTGCGGATCTTGGCATGGAGCGGTTTACGCTTGGCATCATAATGGAACAATGGTTTCCGGCTGGCCCCAACCTACAGGAGATATTTTCCAAGATTTCGCTCAAGCCAGTCCCGCACTTGCCGATATCGACAGCGACGGAGACATTGAAATTGTCGCAGCAGCATATACGGGAGTATTTGCCTGGCATCATGACGGAACTCTATTACCGGATTATCCTCTCGAAACCGGTTGGTCAAGGTCATCACCGACTATAACCGATTTGGACGGAGACGGAGATATTGAAATTCTGATCGGTTCAATGGACGATAATCTTTATGCTTGGGATTTGGAAGGTAATTATAATACTAATAATATCGAATGGAGTATGTTTCGTTATGATTTATTGAACACTGGATGTTATCAAAATGAAACAACCGGAATTGAAGAATTTCCACCAGATCAGTTATTACCTGCTTCGATCGTTCTTCATCAGAATTATCCCAATCCATTTAACCCGAGTACAACGATTTCTTTTTCTTTAACCACAGAGAGCACAGAGAACACTGAGTTGATAATTTATAATCTGAAAGGACAGAAAGTAAAAACTTTCTCAAATCTCCCAATTTACAAATCTTTAAAACAACAAATAGTTTGGGATGGTACAGATAAAAACAATCAACCGGTGAGTTCCGGTATTTATTTCTATAAATTGAAAACAGGAGGTGAAATGATCACAAAGAAGATGTTATTGTTGGAATGATCTTCCCAAAAAGACTTGAGTTCGGAAGAACACTGACTGAACTCCATTCGGCAACTGTCGGATGAAATCCGGTCTCATCAGATAAAAATGAAAAGGATTAAGTTTTCAGTATGAGTGTAAATGTCATTGAGAAATTGCTATTTCTTTGGGAATAAAAAAATCTCATTCGTGTTATATAATGGGGAAAATAATGGTTTTATCGCAAAGTGTGATTCTATGTGTTCTATTCCGGAACGTAGGAACAAGATTAGAATTATGTGTTCCCACTCAGGTGATTAGCTTTGTAGAGCTTCATTTCGTTACGATGGGGAACGAAACCGATTTGCAATTGCTCAATTTAGGTGTTTGAATGTTAATATTGTAAAAAAAACTTTGAAGTCTGTATTCTTCTTAATTGGGATAAGCTTCAACTTGTAGAAATGAATAAGATTTGTTTCTATTGTAATCTTATCGAAATCGAAAATAAGTATAAAATTGAAATGAAAACAAATAAACAAATAAACAAACAAACAAACAAAACTAAAAGGAGTTTATAATGAAAAAAGCTATTCTAACAATGTTAGTTATGGTTTTTATAACAACATTGATTTATGCACAATGGGATATTGAAGAAGGATTTGAAGGTGGAACATTTCCTCCCACCGGTTGGAGTGTTATTAATAATAGTGGAACTAATACATGGGTTAGATCTGCAAGTAGCGGATTTCCTCATACCGGTACCGGATATGCTTATTTATCAGATGGATTGAATGCGGCAGATGATTGGCTAATCACTCCGCAAGTCTCTATTCAAAGCGGCGATGAATTTATATTCTGGTCTCGATTAGGTGTTACTATGTTTTCTGAGACCTTTGAGGCTAGACTTTCCACAACTGGCAATGCTGTTGCTGATTTTACTGTAACTTTAGGAAGTGAAACGGTAACATCTCAAACTTATACAGAATATGTATATGACTTAAGTAGCTATACCGGTAATGTTTATCTTGCTATTCGCGGTACTACAAGTATGTCTTACCAATTATTTGTTGATGATGTAAAAATCGGACAAGATGATCCGTTACCGGTAGTACTTTCTACATTCGCAGCGGTTTATTCTAATGGTGATCTCTCTATTAACTGGGTAACTCAAAGCGAATCAAATAATATCGGTTGGAATATCTATCGGGCTGAAAGTGATAATCTCTTAGAATCAATGAAAATAAATAGTGACTTGATCCCTGGAGCGGGAACGGTCTGTGAACCTACGGAATACAGCTTTGTAGATCAATCTTCGACAGTAGAAAATTCAACCTACTGGTATTGGTTGGAAAGTCGTGATGGAGCTGGTATCACCGAAAATTACGGTCCGATTTCTTTTACTGTTCCTATGGATGATGAGAATTCAAATCCACCAGATGTTACGGTAAACAGGCTTTATAATTATCCTAATCCTTTCAATCCAACCACAACTATCTCTTTTGAATTCATTGAAGATTTCACAACGGACGCAGAGATTATAATCTATAACATCAAAGGTCAAGAGATCAAGCAATATTCAATATTCAATAATCAATCTTCAATTATCTGGGATGGAACAGATGAAAACAATCAACCTGTGAGTTCCGGTATTTATTTCTACAAATTAGATACAGGAAGAGAAACAATCACTAAGAAGATGCTATTGTTGGAGTGATCTTGTAAAAAAGTTAAGGGATGGCTATGAAATAAATTGAATGAATTGCCATGTGTTTCAGCTCGGGAATGAAGAAAAGCCAAAATATTTTTTAGCTGTCCCTAAGGTTAAATTAAAATTTAAAAAATAAACTAAAAGGAGTTTATGATGAAAATATCTGTCATATTGATTATGTTTATGGTGTTTATAATAACATCAATGTTTGCTCAATGGGATATTGAAGAAGGATTTGAAAGCGGAACATTTCCTCCAACAGGTTGGAGTGTTATTAATAATGGTGCCGGTGAAACCTGGGGAGGACATTCAAGTGCGGGTTATTCTCATACAGGTAGTTATTATGCCTATTTATCTGATGGATTTAGTCAGGCAGATGATTGGCTGATCACACCACAAGTCTCTGTTCAAAACGGTGATAAAATGACATTCTGGGCTCGAATGAGCTATATTACTGAAAACTTTAATGTTAAACTGTCCACAACCGGCAATTCCGCTTCAGACTTTACCGTAACTTTAGGAAGTGAAACTATAACATCTAATACTTACATAGAATATGAATACGATTTAAGTTCCTATATCGGTAATGTCTATCTTGCTATTCAGGGTGTTACGAGCACGTCTTACCAATTATTTGTTGATGATGTAAAAGTCGGACAAGATGCTCCCTCCATAATTTATATTCCAGTGGATTACCCAACGATACAAGCAGGACTTAATGCAGCAAATGTAGGCACTACGGTTCTGGTTTCAGCCGGAACTTATTATGAGAATATAGAATGGCCAGATACTGATGAAATAGTTCTGATCAGTGATAATGGTGCTGCAAATACCATAATTGACGGAAATGAGCTGGATAGAGTTATTTATATTCCTCAAGCTTGTGATCTCACCAATGCGACTGTAATTGACGGTTTTACCATTCAGAACGGAAATAATAGCGATTCTCGAGGTCCCGGCGGAGGAATTGCCGATTATTGCGGAATCACGATCAAAAATAATGTGATCCAAAACAATTTCGCCGGTGGAGTAGGCGGAGGACTTCATCTCGTAATGGGTAATCCTCTCGTATTTAATAATTTGATTACCAATAACACCTCAAATGATGCCGGTGGCGGAATATATCTTTTCTGCGGAGCGGAAATCCGTAACAATACAATTGTCGGTAATACTGCAACCGGTGCCGGAGGAGGAGGAATTGCTATCATGTTTGCCGGCGGAACAAAAATTATTGAAGATAACATTATCGTGAATAATTCTGCTGATGGTACCACTGAAGGCGGAGGTGGTATTTTGGTTTCTTTTTCAAGTTGTTCATTAGATTACAATGATGTTTGGGGAAATACTCCCAATAATTATGCAGGATGTTCTGCCGGTTCAAATTCAATTTCAGCAGATCCGGTGTTTGTTTCTTCAAATAATGGAAGTAATTTTATTAATCAAGCTACGAGTCCTTGTTTAAATGCAGGTAGTCAAACCGCAATAGCTGCCGGACTTAATGATTATACTACCAGTTTTGAAGCTGTTTTGGATATCGGTCAAGTAGATATGGGTTTTCATTACAACCCGAATTATTTTGTTTATCCTCCAGCTGTTCCGGAAAATGTTTTGCTCGTGATCAATGGCGACAATGTGGAACTTTCTTGGGATCTGGCTATTAATGCTACTGATTACAAAGTCGAATATTCGACAGATCCTTATAGTGGATATAGTGAATTAGCTTCAACTACCAGTGGAGCAACATCTTATGTTCATACAAACGGTGCTGTTGGAACAAATTATTTCTATAGAGTAATTGCCTTGGATTAAAGTAACTCAAACAGCCGGAATGAAGTGGAGACCTACGAAGCTCATCCTGTTTGAGAAAAGATGACAAGCACAATCAGGATTGATTGTGATACATTGTATCTCCAACAGCCGGAACAAAGTAGATATCTGCGAAGTTCATCCTGTTTGAATAAAATATTTGAGTTGAGACTCTGCAATATTTTTTAAATTGTTCTTTAAAGATGAAATTTAATCTCCTAACCCTTTTTAGACAAAAAAGGGTTAGGAGAATTTGAAAACACTCATTCTCACGCAGAAGCACGGGAACAAAAAAGAAAAAAGTTAAAAAGGAATTTATGATGAAAAAAATAATTTTATTATTCACATTAATGTTGTTCACAGCAATATCAATCTTTGCTCAATGGGACATTGATGAAGGATTCGAAGATGGTTCTATTCCCGGTGACTGGACTATTTATGACAATGATAATGATGGATATCAATGGGAGACTTATGAGAGTTCAACTAATGCTCATACAGGTGATTACTGTGCAAAGGTTTGGGTAAATCTCGGACCAACCGCCCCCAATGATGATTGGTTGATCACTCCCCAGATTTCTATACAAAGTGGTGACTCATTAGTATTCTGGGCAAAATCAGAATTTGAGTTCAATCCTGAAAATTTTAATGTAAAGCTCTCTCAAACCGGCATTGATATTGTAAACTTTAATGTTACTCTGGAAAGTGTTATTGGAGCATCTGCAACCTATACAAAATATGCTTATGATTTAAGTTCATATAACGGTCAAAATATTTATCTTGCTATTCAGTATATTAAGTTTCATGGATCGAACTTATTTATTGATGATGTAAAAGTCGGGAAAATACCGCCACCAACCTATACTGAAGGATTTGAAGGTACTTGGCTTCCGGATGGTTGGAGCGTTATTAATAATAATGGTGGGAATGAGTGGGGATTATTATCGCATTCGACTTATTCTCATAATAGTGATCATTGTGCCAAATCTCAAACAGATTCAGGAGGCAATGATGACTGGCTGATCACTCCTAAAGTATCTGTTCAACATGGGAATACATTAGTATTCTGGGCAAGATCATGGATGAATTCTTTTCCAGAAAATTTCAATGTTAAACTTTCTCAAACCGGCAATGTTTTAGAAGATTTTACAATAACTTTGGGAGCCGTTACAGGTGTACAGGCTACTTGGGTCAGATATGAATACGACTTATCTGATTATGTAGGCGAAAATGTTTATTTAGCTGTTCAACACGTTACAAATTCAGGTATTCTTTTATTGGTTGATGATTTTACTATGCCGGCAATATCCTCTACAGCCCCGGAAGTTCCTGAAAATATTCTAATCACGATTAATGGAAATGATGTGGAACTTTCCTGGGATACTACTGCTACTGATTACAAAGTCGAATATTCAACAGAGCCTTATAATGGATATACTGAATTAACTTCAACTACCGGTGGAACAACTTCATATACTCATGTAGGTGGTGCTTTAGGGACAAAACATTTCTATAGAATTATTGCATTGAATTAAAGAGCACAGCACCTATCCTGAAAATGTAACTTAAACAGACGATAATTGTCGAATCAATATTATATTGACAGTTCAAATAAAACAGAATTATATAAATTTTTTCATAAAGGAGGAAATAAAAAATGGGAAAAATAATAATTTTTTTTGGGTTTCTTTTTATATGTATTCAATCTCTTTTTGCCGTAATTATCAATGTACCAGCCGATCAACCTTCAATTCAAGAAGG
Source organism: Candidatus Cloacimonadota bacterium (assembly GCA_021108315.1). Lineage (GTDB taxonomy): Bacteria > Cloacimonadota > Cloacimonadia > Cloacimonadales > TCS61 > JAIORE01. Next base: position 14,602 of record JAIORE010000207.1, on the reverse strand, counting down.
ATTGAATGCAACAAGCGTAAACGATACGGTTTTGGTGGCAGAAGGTACATATTTTGAGAATATAGAATGGCCTGATACTGATTGTATAGTTCTGATTAGTGAAGCCGGAGCAACAAATACAATAATTGATGGAAGCGAACAGGATAGAGTCATTTATATTCCTGAAGCCTGTACTCTTACAAATGAAACCGTAATTGATGGTTTTACAATTCAAAATGGACATTACAGTGGTAATGGTCCTCATCCCGGAGGAGGTATTGCAGATTATTGCGGATTAACGATTAGGAATAATATCATACAAAACAATTTTGCCCAAGGTTTGGGAGCAGGAATTATTGAAGTGGGAGGTTTTCCTATTATATTCAATAATTTGATTATCAATAACACCTCTGATGATGCCGCCGGAGGTATCTGTGTTAGTTTTTGTGAAGCGATAATCAGGAATAATACAATCGTTGGTAATTCTGTGGATAATGGTTCGGGCGGCGGGGGAATTGTTCTTTTTTGGGCAAGCGGAACTACAGTTATTGAAGATAATATTATAGCGAATAACTCTGCGGATGGTTCAGAATTAGGTGGAGGTGGTATTTATGTTTTAAATTCGAATTATTCATTAGATCACAATGATTTATGGGGAAATACTCCTGATAATTATATAGGATGTTCGGCTGGTCCAAATTCCATTTCGGAAGAGCCTTGGTTTATTTATAATGACAATGGAGATTATTTTCTTGGTCAAGCCATAAGTCTCTGCATCAATGCAGGAAGCCAAACTGCTATCGAAGCCGGATTAGATAATTATACTACCAGCTATGAATTTATTTTGGATAGCGATCAAGTTGATCTCGGATATCATTATAATCCCGATCATTTTGACCAAAACGATGTTGACGATGATTCGGTATTGCCTTCCGAAAATTTGTTACTGTCGAATTATCCCAATCCATTTAATCCTTCCACAACAATTTCTTTTTCTCTACCAGAGAACATAGAAGACGCAGAAATAATTATCTATAATTCAAAAGGTCAACGAATTCGCGAATTTTATTTACCATCAACTATAAACTCTCAACCATCAAGTATCCATTGGAATGGAAAGAACGATATTGGTAAATCAGTAAGTTCTGGAGTATATTTTTATCAATTAAAAGTTGGGACTAAATTTATTCAAACACGAAAGATGATCCTAATGAAGTAAAAGTAAATTATCTATTTAATTGGGGTCAAATATCAATTGATATTTGACCCTTTTTCTATTTTTTACTTAAAAAAATATATAAAACCTCAATTGTTCGATTAAAAATTTCAAAGTCCACTTTGAGTACGATATTACGATATAAAGATAAAAACTCAAGTTTAGAAGTATACCCAAAAAATGAAACGGAAGTTTCAAAGACTATGCATTCCTAATCAGAAGATTAGGAACAAGAGCGTTTGCAATTGCTCAATTTAGATAAAAAATTTATTCACAATCAAATATAATTATAAACTATTATTGTAAAGGTAGTTATATTATTTTTTAATTGACAAACAAGAAGAGATTAATTAATTTTGTTAAATAAGTATATCATGTGAGAGAAATATAAAAAATGGAGGATACTTATGAAGACAGTTTTATTAAAAATTTTATTTGTTACATTCTTGATTTTCTTAATTATTTCAAGTTGGGCACAGACAAGGGCTACAAATTCATATCTTGTTCGTACTTTTATTGATGAAGACGGAAAAAGCATTGATGAGATCATAATTAATGGTCCGTCAAATCCACCACCCGGCTATGAAAGACCGGTAGTTAATATATTTGATGAAAGTAATAGGGCTGCTTACAGTTTATCTAATGTTCCGGCTTTCGATTGGTCATTTGGGTGTTCTGCAACTTCTGCAGCTATGCAAGCCGGTTTTTATGATAACGGACTTTTTCCTGATATGTACACCGGTCCAACTAACGGTAGTGTAATGCCTATGGATAACAGTTCATGGCCAGATTGGCATGATGGAAGCGTCTGGAGACATCAATGTCCGTTAAGCGCTACTCATAATGGTCTTGATGGTAGAACTACCAACGGACACGTGGATGACTACTGGATATCTTACGGTTCTGCAGGTCCTGACCCATGGGTAGGTAATTGGACAGAACATACCTATGGTGATTGCACCGGTGATTATATGAAAACAAATCAATGGATAAGTCCTGCAACCCTATGTAATACCGATGGAAGTACATGTTTTTATAATTATACAGACGGATCAGCATTTCACTGGTATGATGCAGTAACCCATAGTGTAGATCATTTATCAGGGATGCATGGTTTAAAAACTTTTTTCGAATCAAGAGGATACGCAGTATCAACATGTTATAATAGGTATAGGCTTGGTTATGATCCTGATGGTGCCGGTCCAAATCCTCCGGTAACTCAAGGTATTACTTTTGCAGATTATAAAGCTGAAATTGATGCAGGTCGCCCTGTATTGATCCACGTTGAAGGTCATACAATGCTCGGTTTTGGTTATGATGATACCGGTTCAACTGTTTATTTACATGATACTTGGGATTATCTTAACCATACAATGATCTGGGGCGGTTCATATAGTGGGATGATTCATACAGGTGCTACAGTTGTTCATTTATCCACACCAAACCTTGTCGTAACAGATCCTAATGGTGGAGAAAACTGGTATTTGGGTTCTACTCATAATATTACATGGATTAGTTCAAATGTGAATAATGTTGATATATCTCTTTATAACTCAGGTTCTCTTATAATGCCGATTGTAAGTGATTATACAGCCAGCTTAGGAAGTCTTTCATGGCCAATTCCAGGTGGTTTAACTCCATCTTCAACTTATAAAATCAGGATTGCTATTTCTGATGCAACAACAAATTATGATGAAAGTGATGCTAATTTCACTTTATCCCAACCACCCTCTATTACTGTTCAGACACCTAATGGTGGTGAGAGCTGGATGATTAATACACAGGAAATAATTAACTGGACAAGTACAAATACAGGACCAAATGTCAAAATCGAATTGTATTCCGGAGGTACATTTTATAGCACAATTATTAGCAGTACACCAGATAGTGGTAATTATCCTTGGGACATTACAACATCTTCAGTTGCCGGAACACAATATACAATAAAAATCGAAGATGTTTCAACTCCTACTACTAATGATTTTAGTGATAGCTATTTTACTTTGACCAATCCTCCCGGTTATGGACAAGATGATAATTCAGGAAATTCTGCATTACCAGTATATGTTGATGTAGAGTCAGTTGATATTGGTGGTCAAATGGTTGATCCAGATGTGGATGTAGATCCTGCAGGAAGTGTATCCCTGAATGTAGAAGTAACTGTTACAGATGCTGCTGTAAATCCTGTTCAAAATCCTGGGAATGTGGATATCTCCTACCAATTAAATATTACTGGAAGCACTTCAGGTGTAACCATGAGTACTTCAGTTGATTTCTTGGGTTTTACTCCTGCACCAATTTTTGTACATTATTGGGATGGAGCTTCATGGAGTGAACCTTCAAATATTATTTGGGGAGGAAATTCGGTTAGTTTCGATTTTACAATGACCACAAAAGATGGAAGCACTGAGATCATCTTGAGTAGTGACAATCCATTACCAGTTTCTCTTAGTTCATTTACAGCATTCTACGATAGTGGTACACCATTTTTAAACTGGACTACTCAAACTGAGCAAAATAATGCATATTGGAATATATACAGAAGTGATTCAGAGAATTTCGGACAAGCAATGAGAATAAATAATGAAACAATTGATGGTGCCGGAACTACTTCAGATCCAACTAATTATGAATATAAAGATGAAATTGAAGTTGAATCAAATCAGGAATATTGGTATTGGATTGAAAGTGTGGACATCTCAGGTCAATCTATGCTATGCAACCCGATTTCAATATTAATTCCAGAAGATCATAATGAACCTATTCCACCGGAAATCCCAACTGAATACGGTCTATATGATAATTATCCAAATCCTTTTAATCCGGATACTAAAATCGGGTTTGCTTTGAAGAATCCATCAAAAGTATATTTACGAATTTATAACATAAAAGGTAATTTGATTAAAACTTTGTTTTCAGGTAAGATTTTCCCAGCAGACCAGGTGATTCGTACAAACTGGGACGGAACGGATAATCAATCTAATCCTGTATCATCAGGAGTATATTTCTATCAATTAAAAGCTGATAAAGAGGTTACAATTAAGAGAATGCTTTTAATCAAATAGAATTCCATGAATTTCTTTTTTATACGCAGATGGCTTTTGCTATCTGCGTTTTTTTTATTTAAGAAAAGTTAATTACTCAACTTAGGTAAAAAATATTTAATCCTAATTAACTTTATTTGTAAGTTATTATAAATAAGATTGTTATGTTTTTTTTATTTGACAAATTAAAGGAGGATAAAACTTTTCGGAATAACTAAGTATATCATGTGGGGGAAAATATAATAAATGGAGGATACTTATGAAGAAATTTTTATTTATTTTTATTGTATTGTTTTTATGTAACTTATATTCACAAACAAATGAAAAAATCTCGTTTACTAATGATGCTAATAACACTGAACCCGTTAGATATCTAAAGGATGGTGGTTCATCATATTTTGAAATCGAATATAATCTTCCAAGTATTTCTATTACCAATAAAACTGTAAATGGACTTGATTACAATTTTGTTCATGTTAAGGATTTTGGTAAAATGGGAGAAGTTGGAAAACCGGCATTACCTGCTCACACAGATATTATTTTGTTTCCAACTGATGAAAAGCCAAAAATTACTATACTTGAAGCTGAAGTCCAAATATTGGAAGGATATTATATCCACCCCGTTTTAGAACCTGCGAGAGACACAAAAGGAGCCTCTGAACCGGAATTCGAAATTGATCAAGTAACTTATAGCAAAAATGAATTCTTCCCAAAAAATCCTTTGGAGGTTATTGATATTCAACATTTCAGAGAAGCTCCGCTAGGTTTTGTACAGATAAGACCTATTCAGTTTAATCCGGTTACTAAACAAATCAAAGTTTATACAAAAATTAAATACCGTCTTGAATTTAATGGTTCTTCACGTATATATTCAGAAATTTCTAATAACAATTCAAAAAATTACACTAACTTGCTGAAAAATTATGTTCTGAACAACCAGAATATTCCTGATGGAGTAATCCACAATGAAAACAGAGCTGGAGAAAAAAATTATATTATCATTACCCATTCTGAATATCTTTCTCAGGCAAACGATTTGGCAGAATGGAAAAGACAACTCGGTTATAGTGTAGAAGTAGTATCCCAATCAAGCTGGACAGCAGCTCAAGTTAAAACCGCAATTCATGACCGTTACGCTGACTGGACTCCGAAACCGGATTACTTTGTAATAATTGGAGATCACACCGGTTCTTATGCTGTTCCGGGTGAAATCCACCAAGATCCAAATAATAATGATGATTTTGCAACTGATCTTTATTTTGCTTGTATGGGTGGAGCTAGTGACCATGTACCTGATATGGCACATGGAAGAATTTCAGTTTCAAGTTCAGTAGAAGCAACCACAGTGATTCAAAAAATTATTAATTATGAAAAAAATCCAGTTATAGATGCTTCTTTTTATACAAATGGATTGAACTGTGCTCAATATCAAGACACAGAAGATCCACCTAACTCTTATATGGATGGTTATGCTGATAGAAGATTTTGTCATACAAGTGAAGATATCAGAGATTATACAATGTCTCAAGGTTATTCTGTGGAAAGAATATATTATACAGATACAACTATAGATGTAACAACGCTACGATACAACAATGGTTATTACTCTGATGGTCAACTTCTTCCGGCAGAACTTCGATCTGTAAGTTTTGATTGGAATGGTGGAGATTCCGATATAACATCTGCAATTAATGCTGGAAAGTTTTATGTATTTCATCGAGATCATGGTTATGCTGGTGGTATTGGTTGGGCTCATCCACAATATTTATCAAATAATACTTATGGCTATCCCAGCAATATTGCACAGTTGACCAATGGCTCAAAATTACCTGTTCTATTTAGTATAAATTGTCACACAGGTGAGTTTCTATTGGATAATTGTTTTGCTGAGGAATTCTTAAGAAAATCGAATGGAGGGGTAGTAGGTGTAATTGCAGCTTCTTATTATAGTTATAGTGGTTATAATGATGGCTTCTCAGCAGGAATGATTGATGCTATCTGGCATGATCCGGGATTAACTCCGAATTTTGGTTCAGGTGGTGTTTCCAATCCTCCGGGTTCTTCACCAACTTCAGATATTTTCACAATGGGTGATGTTATGAATCAGGGTTTAATTCGCATGATCGAAACTTGGGGTGATAATACATATACTCATGAACTTTTTCACTGGTTTGGTGATCCGGCTATGAAGATATGGACATCAGATCCAAACAGCAATGTGATCACAGCTTCTCATGCAAGTTCCCTCAATGTTGGCTCAACTTCACTTTCCATAAGCGGATGTAATGCTTCTGATGGTTTAGCAACTCTGGTCTTTAACGGTGAACTTATTGGTGAAACAACGCTTTCAGGAGGTTCGGGCACAATAACATTCCCAGCTTTAACGAATGATGCAGCTACTGCTACTTTAACTATTTCCAAGCATAATTATAAACCTTACACATCAAGCATTACAGTATTAGATGCTGTTCCAAATATTACAGTGAATCCAACATCATTTTCTGAAAGTCTTGGTTTAAGTGAGACTCAACAAAGAACCTTGTCAATATCAAATGATGGGCAAAGTGGCTCGACTCTGAATTATAATATTATTATTGAAGAAGATGCTAGTAAAAGTATTTCAGGATCTACTTTTACAAGCACTGAAACAGAATATGACTCGGGAGCTACTTTTGATCTTCATTTATCAATATCCAATGCTAGTACCGATACTGAATGGCTTGATGAAGCAACACTTGATTTTCCAAGTGGTGTAATCGTGAATAGTTCAACAAATTTCGTAGGAGGAACTGATGGAGACCTCGTGAGTAACGGAGCTTCTGGAAATGGAGCAACTATTACTTGGTCAGATAATAATGGTGGTTATGGAAATATTCATGGTGGGGAAAGTGCTACTGCTACGGTTAATATTTCTGTTGATACCGGTTTTTCTGGTGATATGAATATGGATTGGACTCTTTCAGGTGATGTTTATGGTTCTATTCCTCATGATATAAGTGGAACATTAACATTATCACAAACTTCAGCAAATCTTACACTCACATCACCGAATGGAAGTGAAGCTTTAGCAAATGGGAATATACATAACATTACTTGGAATCACTCCGGTGCTGTCCTTTCTAATGTAAAATTGGAACTTTCTACAAACAACGGAGCAAATTGGTCTGATATAATCGGTTCTACATCCAATGATGGAACTTATGAGTGGACAGTTTCAGGAACTGCTTCCGAACAATGTCTGGTTCGAGTTAGTGATCCTTCAACACCAAGTACAAATGATGTTTCCAATGCTGTATTCAGGATTTATGATACAGTGAGCTGGCTTTCAATAAACCAAGATAATGGTTCTTTAGGTCAAGGTTCAACTGATAATCTTACTCTAACATTTGATACAACCGGACTTTCTGCGGGTACTTACAATGCAAACATAGAGATTTCATCTAATGATCCCGATGAATCAACTATAATAATTCCTGTCACATTAACAGTAAATGATAATAGTTCCAGCGGATCAGGAGATAATGGAGGAGGTTCCGGCTCTGCTGATGTAGATATGCCGTTAACAAATATTCATGGAAATTCTGTTGATCCTGATGTTTCGATTGATCCTGATGGTATTCTTGCTCTTCAAATATTTATCAAAGTAACTGATTCTACCCAAGAACATAGTGTCCCAAATGAAGCTAATGTACTTATTTCGTATGATGTTGATGTTATAGGTAATGTTACAGGTAATTCTATTCAATTTGACTTATCTTATGTCAATTTAGGTTATTCTGGTGCAAATCCAGCTTATTTGCAGTGGTGGAATAGTGCTTCCTCAAGTTGGGAAGATGTTCCCAGTCCTGCTTGGAATACAGTTACAGAGCATGTAGTTTTTAATCTAACTTTACAAAACTCAAAAGATGGTGGAACAGAGATCATCATGGGTGATGATAATCCACTTCCTGTTTCCTTAAGCTCATTCACAGCGATTTATGAAAATAGCACGCCATTCCTCAATTGGACTACACAAACCGAAGAAAATAATTCCCATTGGAATATCTATAGAAGTAATTCAGAGAATTTGGGGCAAGCAATGGGCATTAATTCTGAAACAATTGAGGGAGCAGGAACAACTTCTAATCCTACTGATTATGAATTTTTGGATGAACTCGTAGTGGATTCAAATCAAGAGTATTGGTATTGGATCGAAAGTGTGGATATATCAGGACAAACAATGTTATACAATCCGATTTCAATTGTAATCCCAGAAAATCATAATGAACCTATTCCACCGGAAATCCCAACTGAATACGGTCTATATAATAATTATCCAAATCCATTCAATCCTGATACAAAAATAGCTTTTGCTTTAAAAGAAGAATCAAAAGTCTATTTGAATATTTATAATCTTAAAGGTGAATTAATCTGCTCTTTGCTAGAAGGTCAACTCATTCCAGCTGAACAAGTTATAAGATTAACTTGGAATGGTAGAAATGAACTTCAAAAACCGGTTGCTTCAGGAATATATTTCTATCAATTAAAAGCTGAGAATAAAACGACAACTAAAAAAATGATGCTACTTAAATAGTGTCATATGACCATAGAAACTTTTCCTTTATAGCTTTGGAGAGTATTAACCGTTTTAATACAAAAGTAACACTGTCACTTTACTCCATAATCACTAAAAGAAAAAATACATTTAATTTGACCTAATAAAAAAGCCACTTCATCAAAAGTGGCTTTTTTTATTGACATCAAACTTTATAGAAACTTTATAACAAAAAATAAAAAAAAGCTAAAAAATTACATGGAATATCCAATTATCCATATTGTGTTTCCAAGACAAACTTGGAAACGAGTATAGCCAAAAGACCTTGAGAGCAATGAAATATATTAAAAAAATTATCTTTTTCCTATCATTATTTGTTCTATATATTATTTTTCGAGAATTTCTAGAACTGTATGTAATGATCAAACAGATTAACCCATATATTGGTTATATTTTCATTGGAATATTGGTAGCATTTTTAATATATTTCGTTATTATCCCCATAATAAAATTATTTTCACTTCCAAAAGCTTATGGACCTGTTACAGACAAAACCAAAGAAATTGAATTGATAAAAAAGCGTTTGGAAGGTTTTAAAAAGAATAAATTTCTTATAAGTAATGGAATAAATACTGATAATTTACCAGCAAATACAGAATCATATAATGAAATTGTTAAGCATTTAGAAAAAGAATGTGAGCTTATCAGAAGAAAACATGTATCTCAAATGTTTTATAGCACTAGTATTGCTCAAAATGGATTTCTCGATGCTATTTTTATACTTTCGGGTAGTATCAATCATATCAAATCAATCTTTATTCTTTACAATGGCAGAGTTTCCAATAGAGATATGTTTAGGATTCTGAAGAAAATTTACTATGCAATGGCTATTGGTGGTTCAGAAGGAGTAGAATATGCTACAAAAGAAATTTTCTCTAAATTTGCGACTGAGAGTTTGAAAAGCATACCATTCATTGATAAAATATTAGCTTCAATTGCGGATGGATTGGTAAACGCAACCCTATTGACTAGAATATCTTACATCACAGAAAAATATTGTAAACTTACTTACATTGAATCTGAAAAAGACTTATTTCCCAATCCCGAATTTGTGATAGCTTCTGCAAAACATATTACATCTGACATAATTGATAGAATTTATAGTACAATAAAAGAGTTGGCTTTAGAGAAATCATTAAATTTTGCACTCATTGCGGTAAATCCTATAGGTTTTGTTTTAGGAAAAACAATAGATTATGTTAGTCCAAATTCAATTTCTGATGAGAAAAAAGTATCTTTGAAAGATCATGCAAAACTTATCGGAAATCCTATTGCTTATGGATTTGAAAAATTATATAAAAGCCTGAAAAAGAGATAATACAAATAGTGAAGTGAGTGCGCCATGCAGTTCGTCGTTTCTAATCAGGTGAATGTCCCATTATTCAAAAATTTCTGAAACAGTTGAAACGGTTAATGAGTTGAAGCTTTTTATTTAAGCATTTCAGCGGTTTACCAAGTACTTGATCCTAATATTTTCCGGAAGCTATTTCTTAGTTGAGCAAGGAAAAAATACCTGAAAACTTTTGTTCAAGTACTTATTCTTTATTTTCAAATTTTCTCTGTACTCTCTGCCTGCCCCGTAAGGAAGAATGACTGTATCGGGGTGTTCTATGTAGTGAATCTTTTGTTCGTCCTGTAAAAAATCCGGTTGGAGAATTATGACAACTATAAAGCAAATTGAAAAAATGTATGATTATGGTGCTGGAATTGAGTATGAACGATTAGCTAAAAATCCGATAAATGAAGCGGAATTTGAATTGACTACAGATTTGATTAAAAAATATGTAGAACCTAATTCATTAGTTGCTGATATTGGTTCAGGTTCCGGAAGATATTCAGAATATTTGATTAAAAAACTAAATTGTAAAGTTGGTCTTGTTGATATTTCGGAAGTTGAATTGCAACATTTCAAAAATAGAATTGAAAAAAAGTTAATGAAGAATATTGAATTCATTGAACAGGATTCTGCTACAAATCTTGTGTGGATAAGTGATAATTTTTTCGATAATATCCTTTTGATGGGACCGATGTATCATCTTGTTTCAAAACACGAAAGAATAAAAGTTCTGGAAAATTGTCAGAGGATTATGAAACTAAATGCAGTTCTAATTATCTCTTATATAAGTCCTTATGCAAATCTAATCAATGTTTTGAAAAACAATGCCGTTGCTACAAAAAACTTAAATTCTGTTGATTCATTATTAACGACCGGTGAATATATTTTGGAAAAAGCAGATTACAAAATGCAACAATTCAGATGTTTTCCATCTACTGCAATTGAAGAGCTGAATGAATGTGGATTTGAAATTGTAAAGGTTAGAAATCTGGAAGGAGTTGGTTCATTTATAAGCGATATGGAGATGAAAGCATTGACTGAAGATTCCAATTTAAAATTACAATGGTTTGATTTTTTGAAAAAAACCTCTGAAATTCCAGACTTACTCGGTGCAACACGGCATTTTAGTTGTGTAGTGAAAAAAGAAAAGAGATATTTACCGCAAAGACTCTAAGAACGCAAAGATGACAGAAATTTAATATTGAATATTTCTCAGAGTACTCCTGTACTTTACGAGGCGTTGTATAGTCAGCTGGTGAATAAATATGGTCTCATCAATCCAGTCGAATACAAATATGCCTGATACCTGTGAATGTATGAAATGAACTTTTTCGGAAAGACTGGTGTGGGAAAACTGCATGCACGATTTGAAGATGGGAATAGATAGAAGGATGATTTCAAAGAATAATTGAGTGAAATCTAAGAGAACAACTATTTACATGGAATATATTGAAACCTGTTTCTACTCCACTGTTCTCCGCGATGATTTTTATTTCAGTTTAACTGAATATAGGTAATAAATTATGTTAGAAAAATATAGAACAAAAAAATTACAAAACAAAGGTCAAAAACTACTTGTTAAAGGAAAAATCCAAAAAGCATACGACATTTTTCAAAAAGTGATTTTACTGGATAATTCTACAGAAAACATATTTAATCTCGCTATTTCTCTTCTAAGTCTAAACAGATTTTCGGAAGCAGAATCATATTTTCAAAAAATTTATGAAAATTATCCTGAAAATGAACTCAATATGCTCTCTTATGCAGATTGTTTAATGTTACAACGAAAATGGCAGGAAGCAATTCCCATTTTTCGCTCTCTATCTGAAAATAATCCTAAGAATAAAAAGTATCAATTTTATGAACAAATTTCCGAAGATGTGATTCAGCGAGAAAAATATGTTCGTTCCCGAGAATTATTCAATTCAGCTCGCGAAGAATTGAACAAAAAACATGATGAAAAAGCATTAAAAATTCTTCTCGAAGCCTATGAATACAATGATAAAAATCCTATCCTTTTGAATAACATTGCTTCTTTATATATTATGAAAAAAGATTACGCCAAAGCTTATAATTATCTAGAAAGTGCTTTCAAACTTGATAAAGAAAATATCAGAATAATAAAGAATATGGTTCTTGTGAAAAAGAAATTAAAAAAATGAACAAAAAATATATAAAATTTACTTTTTTTCTATTAATTTTGATTATAATAATATTCAATCCCATCTCGGCACGATTTTTTACAATTATTACTGCTCTATCTTTCAGATTGGATGTAGAAAATTATTATAATGTTATTGAAAGGGAAAGTTCGTTTCGTTGCTTTGCCTTATCTCCCAAAAAGGCAATTGGATTGGGACAGGTTCAAGGAGCTACAGCAAAATATATTCAACCGCATTTACCAAAAATAATGCTCTGGTTTCCACCAACAAATTTATATATATCTGGAAAATATATGAGGTATCTGCTAAAAAAATACAATAATAATTGGAGTCTGGCACTGGCTGCTTACAATTGGGGTGAAACGAATGTGAGCAAAAGAATAGGGAAGATGAAAATCGTTTCAGAAAAAAATTATAAAAATATGTTTAAAGATATTTCCGAGACTTATTCTTATATCAATAAAATCTTAGATAAAAAATGAAAAAATTATTACTGGAAAATAATTGGGATATACCGGAAATTGCCAGAGAATTATATCTGACTGAAAACAAAGTAAAAAAATCTTGAAGCAAAGATAGTGTGAATAACTTAGCCACGAATGCACGAATAAAGAAAAAGATGTTTTATACAGAATACGGAAGAATCATATTGATAAATTGTCATAAATTGTAAAAGTATTGAGAGAATTTCTTGTGAAGAAATCATACATTGTAAAAAACTAATAACTATTTTCTATGCATTTTTTATCTTCTTATTAGTGAATTAGTAGTTTATTTTTTACATAAAAGAAAATTGGGAGCACATAGACCAATATTAAATCTTCAATTTCTTAATTCTTTCCGTTCTTAGCGTCTTTGCGGTAAATTCTTATATTAGGAGAAAACATGAAAATTGTATTAATCGGTTTTGGAGCAGCAGCCATAGGCTTTATCCAACAATATAAAAATAGTAAAGACGAAATCCACATTTTTGAAAAAAGTAAAGATATATATTCTTCAAGTATTTCCGGAATAAGAGCCGATGGAAAATTGTTTATTTCAAATGAAATGGGTGGAAATATTGATATTGATCTTGAAATTCAAAAGAAATTAGTAAAATATTACCTTTCCCATCTTAGTGAACCAAAATATGAAACGGGTAAATCTTTTGGAAATATCGAACAATATAAGCAATTTTATGAAAAGGGATTCCAACCTGTATTAGCGGATTTTTATCACATCGGCACAGATCAATTGAAGCAGGTTCTTTATAGTATTTTTGAGGATTTTAAAAAGTTCCCAAATGTCAATTTTAACTTTAACAAAAATATTACAACTATTGAGCGAAAAAATGGGAAAGTAATTCTTAATAATGAATTTGAATTTGACAAAGTAGTTGTAGGAGTTGGTAGAAGCGGTCATAAATTAGTAAAAAAAATAATTGATAAATATCCACAACTCATTATGAATAACACAAAAGTGGACATTGGTATCCGTTTTGAACTTCCCGATCATATTGTAGAAGAACTCAATAAAGAGATGTATGAATTTAAAATTCGTTACAAAAGTAAAACCGGTTATATGGTTCGAACTTTTTGTAATAACCCATCCGGTTATGTAGTTACGGAAAATTATGGTGAATTCAGCACTGTAAATGGTCATTCAAAATTGAAGGGAAAGAGTAAAAATACAAATCTCGCTATTCTCACTACAGTTAGCCTTACAGAACCTTTTAACGATCCTATCGGATACGGTTCTCATATTGCAAAATTGACGAATATTCTCGCTGGCAAAAATAAAGTGATATTGCAAACTTACCAAAATTTCAAGAATTCAAAAAGGACTAAGCATATTTATCGGGTTGAACCTACTTTGAACGAGAATAAATATATTTTGGGAGATATTAACCTGGCTTATCCACGCAGAATTATCGAAAGTATCGTTGATTTTGTGGAGCAATTGGAACAAGTGATTCCCGGAATTGCAAACTCGGACAATTTGGTTTATGCTCCTGAAATAAAATTCTATTCAAATAGATTGAATAATATGATTTTTGACGATCTTAAGTTTATCGGTGATTGTTCCGGAGCTACAAGATCAATTATTTATGCAACAGCACATGGTTGGCTTTTGGCGGAGAAAATGTTGAAAAAGATTGCTACGACAGGACTTTGATATTGAATAGAAAAATTGCCACTGATTTTCGCGGATAATAACGGATGAAGAGAAGATGATATGAGACTGTTCAACTGCACTCTCACTATTAATCATTCTTTATAGTTTTTCTTACAA
>JAIORE010000316.1 GCA_021108315.1 Candidatus Cloacimonadota bacterium | reverse complement strand
TATTATATTTGATGAAAATGTGACTTGGTCACCTATAATTTACGCTATCAAAGAGTTAAAAAGGAGGTTTTATGAAACATTTATCTTTTTTGTTAATAAATGTTTAAATTTTCTTTTCTTGGGAAAAATTGACGAGATAAAGGATATACTTTCTGCAAAATTAAAGAAAAAAAAGCGGGAAAAATTATTGAAGAAATGGAGAGACTATTTCAAAAAAAATCAAAATAAAATGCAATATAAAACCTTTAAAGAAATGGAATTCCAATCGGAAGTGGAATAGTAGAAAGTACAATAAGAAGAGTTATAAATCTGCGTTTAAAATCTGCTGGAACATTTTGGAAAAAAGAAACAGCAGAATGTTTTTTATTTCTTCGTTCTCAATTTCTATCGGGAAGATGGAAAATTGTTATGAATAATTTTAGCAATGAGTTGAGAAGAGTTGCATAAATGTCATACTATGGGAATGCATCCCAAAACAAGTAAAATAAACGAAATTTTTTACTAGTTTCTGATTGAAAAAGCCAATTTACAAATTTTAGTATAATTCTCAATAATCCGCGACTTTAGTCGTGAGTAAATTACCTTCCCCAAGTTCCTCGCTCCAAATCAGCTTTAGCTGATTTGGAGCGGGTGGTTTTAGGTTGATCTCGATCCCACGTCTAAAGGCATGGGTTAATCTAATTTTCAAAAATGTATTTTAAAAATAAAATTCACACATTTTCGTTCAGATACTAACTACTTAGAGCACTCAGAACATATAAAAAAATCTTGCCAAAAATTAATGTGAAAATAATTTGCCAATAATAATAATTATGGGAGGAAGAAATGGCAGTAAAAATTGATGAAGGAACATGTGTAGGTTGTGCAGCATGTATTGATGTATGTCCTGTTGAAGCTCTGGAAATGGTCAATGACAAAGCAGTTTGTATTGAAGATAAGTGTGTTGATTGTGGAGCATGTTTAGATGCTTGTCCCGTAGCAGCAATTACTTTATAATTTAATAACTTACAATGAATTTTGCGCCGGCTTTTTTATGCCGGCTTTTTTTGTATCCCAAAAAAGCTAATCTTTGCTTGACTTAATAGTAAGTTTTTTTGAATTGAGTCCAATGAAAAAATTGAACTTAGTAATAGATATAGGTAATACTCACATTGTTATTGGGGTTTATGAAAAACAGGAATTAATTCATTTCTGGAGATTACACTCAAATACTGAAAAAACAGAGGATGAATATTTTACTTCTCTGTATACATTATTCCAACAAGTGAATATTTCTCTTCATGACATAAAAAAAATTGCAATCGGTTCAGTAGTTCCTGGTCTTACAAGAGTTTTTGAACATCTATCTCAAAAATACCTTTCAGCAAAATTTCATCTTGTAAATGCTTACTCTGATATAGGACTTACTTTTCCTGCTGCTGATCCCGGATTTATTGGGGCAGACCTCGTAATAAACGCTTTTGCATGCTTAGAAAAGTATGATTCCAATGCTATCATCTGTGATTTTGGAACTGCAACTACCGTACAATTAATTGGGAAAAATGGTTATTTCTATGGAACTGTAATTATTCCCGGAGTAATGACATCTGTAAATAATTTGTATAACAAAGCATCATTACTATCTACCGTAAAACTATTTTCACCAAAATCTATCTTAGGAACAAATACCGGAGATGCTTTACGAGCTGGGGTAGTTATGGGAAGTGCTTTTATGATTGATGAAATAGTTCGTCAAATTAAGAAAGAATATCATTCTCTCGATAATATTAAGGTTATTGCAACAGGTGGTATTTCAAAGTTAATAAGTGAAAATTCTAAAGAGATAACTATAATTGATAAAAACCTGACTATTGATGGTTTGAACCTTTATTGCTTGAGAGATTAATGAATAAAACTCTTCTATACATTTTTATCGTACTATTAAATATTACATACCTTTTCGCAGAATCATTCAAACCTGAATTTTATCTTGATGGTGTTTATCCCATAAAAAACAGCGAAATTGATATTTATAAAATTCCACAAGGACTATCTTTTACTTCAAATAAAGTACATCTCCTTCAAAAAAACAAACAGAAAACACAATTTGAAATTTCTTATGATGAAAACTTAGTAACTGTAAAATTCAAATATAATAATATTGAAATTCCAAATGTACCTGCAGTTTACCTAACCATTGATGAATTTCTACAGATTAATTTTCACACTTATTATAATGCAGAATTAGATAAAAGAATAGAAGATCTTTTAAAAGATGTAGATAGATCATCCGGACAAGGTTTGATCAAAGATTTTGTAATAAAACTTCCTCCTCAGGCAGTGCCACGTCATTTGAAGAAATTTCTCGGTGGACAGGAAGCAGCTCGTCTTAGTTTGAACGGTAGTCAGAAAATCACTTTTGGTTATACTCATCAAAAAAACAGCCTTAATCAAAATGAGGATGACACATCTGGTAACGGTGATTTTGAGATGAGATCTGATCTAAATTTGAGATTGGACGGAGTAATAGGACAAAAAATCAATGTAAATGTGACTCATAATTCTAATTCTGATGATGATATTTTTGCAAATCCTACTGAAGTAAAAATTTGGTATGAAGGATTTGAAGATGAAATCGTTAAAAAAGTTGAAGGTGGAGATATTGCTTTTACCCTTTCAGGTACAAAGTTTTTCTCTGGTTCTATTTCATCTCAAGGTCTTTTTGGAGTAAAAACAGAATTAGAAGCTGGAAACCTGCGAGTTACTTCAATTTTTGGAAAAGAGGAATCTCATAAAGATGTCCAAGAATATACTCCCGGAAAATCTAGTGCAAATAAAACGAAAAGAAGTTACGATTTTGAAAAAGATAATTATTTTTATATGGTAAGACCGGATTCTCTTTTTGAATTTTATACTGAAGCAGATACGAATATTCCTTCAGGATGGGCAAATAATGCTATAAAATTGTCTTCTGATAATTCTTTGATAGTTAAAGATATTAGCCATCTCCCTGTTCCTGATTCAACAATACATGTTTTTTTGGATGATGGAACCGGATTAAATCTTGATGAAACGATCACAGGCAGATCAATCAATCTTAATGATACAATGGTATATAATTTTAGAGAAATTTTCGATTGGACTGTAGATGCTGAATTAGGAATAATACGCTTAAATTTTCCACTAACACATGTTTCTACTTTGGGAGTAGTTTACTATAAAAGAAATGATGATATAACACCTCTTCTCGTTGGGAATAATGTCTTAGATGCACATTCTGCCATTTGGGTAAAAATCATTAAAATACGTGAACAGCAAGATACTGATGAATTTACAGGTCAATATTGGGATTATTCTTTACGGAATGTATATTCTTTGGGACAGACAAATATCGAGAATATTGGTTTTTCATTAAATTTTTATGATTATAATGACGATACATCCGAAAATATTTTTCTTGATCCTGAAATAGCCTTAGGTTCCGAGCTTGAAAGATATGATCAATATCTACGTCTTGATACTAATTATGATGATATAATCAATGGAGATGATCGTTTTGTTGATCTTGCTGCCGGAACAATTTTTTTTCCATTTTTAAGACCTTTTGATGCTTTGGAAGATACTCTCGCACATATTTATGATTTTACTACCGTTAATACCAACCTGGCAAAGATGAATATTTCTATAACAGGGCAAGTCGGCTCTGATTTCATAGAGTTGCCTGCCTCCAATATTCTTCCGGGAAGCGTATCATTAACAATTGATGGATCAAAACTAGAAGAAAATATAGATTATATGGTTGATTATGATTTTGGAAATATCACTTTACTTTCAGAAAGAGCACGTTTACAAAATGCAGTTCTAAAAGTAAATTACGAATACAAACCAATATTTTCTCTCGATAGAAGAACTTTGATGGGAATTCGAGCAGATCTTGATCCTAATGAAAATATGAATTTTGGAAGTACTCTCATCTATCAATCGGAAAAAGTGCAAGAAGATCGTCCCAAAATAGGCAATGAAAATAGAAGTATTGTTTTAGCAGATGTTGACGCAACTCTCAAGTATGATCCACCGATTTTAACAAAAATAGTGAATTGGATTCCTTTCATCAAAACTGAAACAGATTCTAAAGTTGAATTATCTGCAGAAGTAGGCATGAGTATTCCTAAAATCTATGGTAATGATAAATTAGGAAGTGAAAAAGAAGCATATATTGATGATATGGAAGCTATTCTCGAATCATCATCTCTGGGAACTACGAGACAGAATTGGACTTTTGGAAGTAAACCGGTGAAAGCAGATGAAGAAAATATTCCTAAAGCAGATATGATTTGGTATAATAAGAGCAATGTACGAGCTGGCTCTGTATATGAAGGCTTAACCGCTGATGAAGAGAAAGAAGATGTCACTGTTCTTGCCTGTAAAATAGATTCCCTATCAGAGGTTGGAACTACACATTGGGCTGGATTGATGAGGTATCTCGGTGATGGAATTGATTATTCTGAGAAAAAATATATTCAGATATTAGTAAAATTGGATTCTGTTTCTGTTGATCCGGTAAAAATGCATATCAATTTAGGTTATAACATTAATGAAGATTTTTATACGAAGGATGGCGTAGGAAATTTTAATAATGAAGATGCAGATAAAAATGGTCAACTTGATTATGATAAGAATGAAGATAGTGGATTGGATAATCAGATTGGAGACGATGATCTTAAACCGAATGAAGATGGTTACAATCCTGATGATGATGGCGATGATGACTTTGATTACAAAACAGGTTCCACCGATTATTCTAGAATTAACGGCACAGAAGGAAACAATAAATTAGATACGGAAGACCTTAATAGAAACGGTGTTCTTGACCAATCAAATAAGTATTTTGATTATTCTTTTGATATATATAATGATACTGATGAATATGCTAATTCTGAATACTTTCTAAGCGAATTGCGAAACAACTGGCATCTTTTTAGAATTCCATTTAATACTGATTTTGTAACAGAGGTAAATGAGCCAGATCTGGGATTGATTAGATATGCCAGAATATGGTTTGAAACAAAAAATGAAACTATGATCAGCCTAATTGAATTAGATGTAATCGGGAATAAATGGGTTGAGGACCCTATTGTTGATGCTCAAGGAAGAATTATTCTACAAGAAATACTAGATGCCAATGATGAATCTATCGAATTAAGCGTGATAGATAATCAAAGAAACAAAGAACATTATACTTCACCGAGAAACACAGTTTTGGAAAAAAAAGGTGAAGAAACGTTGGAACAATCTTTACTGGTTGATTACCGTAATTTGCTTACGGGACATAAAGGTTATATACATCAACAAATCTCTGACCCTACTAGTTCAAATACATCTTTGGGTATAAATTTGCTTTCTTATGATAGTATGAAATTTTGGGTTTATCTCGAATATCCAGATGAAACTTTTAATTTCGAAAGTGAACAGGAATTTTTTTTCAGGCTGGGATTCGATGAACAAAATTATTATGAGATCAAGCAAATTATTCAGGTAGAAGATTATCATGAAAAAATGTTACAAAATAGTTGGCACGAAATTGAATTTTCCTTTTCAGATATTTCATCTTTGAAAATAGTAACAGATGGTGAGATTGATTCGTTGAGATATGATCTAATAGGAAACCCTACTCTCTCCAATATCAAATTTCTTTATGCGGGAATCAATTCTTTAGAAAACTTTAATGGACGATTATACTTAAATGATATTCGTGTTGCAAACCCATATGAAGAGATAGGATTTGCTGCCCAAGCTTACTTCTCTTCCAGTTTTGCAGATTTTTCTGATTTTTCTGTTGATATTGGCTGGCAAACTCCCAATTTCCAGCAAAGTGCTAAACGGGATGCAAAAGCTTCTCTGGACGAAACGAAAAATATCAATATTTCTAATAGTTATTCCTTAGGAAAGTTTTTTCCAGCAGCTTGGAGTATGCAAATCCCATTGCGTCTCACCAAAAATTATAGTATTGGAATTCCACTGTATCAATCAAACTCAGATATTTTGCGAGAAGATCTTTCAGAAGAGGATAAGAAAAGGCAGAAAAATGAATCTTTGGTTCAAATTGCAAGTGTCAATTTTAGCAAAGGTGGCAATACTGATAATTTCTTCATGAAACATACCTTAAATAGCACTACAATAAGTTCCAGAATAGAAAGAAATGAAAATATTTCTCCTACTCGCATTGATACAACGATGAAATATGGTTTAGAACATAAATATGATTTGAATTTTCCTAAAGATAGTTTATCTGTAAAACTATTTAAAGATTATCGCTTTTATTTTTTCCCAAATAAATTATCTAATAGAATAAACTTTAATCTAACTCAACCCAAAATATGGCAATGGAATACGAATGTAGATTCAACTCAAACTGAATGGCGACCAACCACAAATAATCCTGATACTAAAACAGTTGATACTTCATCCTCAATAACTTATGATATTCTTTCAGATTTCATGATAAAATATGATCTAAATACCAATCGAGATTTGATGCTAGAAAATTACTGGCAGGATATACCAATCGGACAAGAAAAAAATCGTACTCAGAAGTTCCATTTAGATTATAGTCCAAATTACATTGATAGAATTGTTACAACTGGTGTTACAGGTGATATTAATTATAAAGATAGTCGAAAAAAGACAACAATATCTGATACAATGAGTTTTACTGGAGACAATTCTCGTTCTGCCAGACTTGATTTAGGATTAAAAAACAAAGATATATTAGAAAATTGGATTTCAAAACTAACTGCAAAAAAAGAGAATAACGAGAATGAAAAACAAGATGATCCCCCAAACAAAGATGATAATCAGAATGAAAACAAAGAATTCGACAAAAATAGAGATGAAAAAGAGTTAGATTTAATAGAAAAAACAAAATTCGAGGAAGATCAAGACAAAACTTTAGAGAATGTAATAATTGATAAATCTGAAATTCATCTGGAAAATGATACCGAACAAATCGAAGAGCAAAAATTAGTCGATGTAAAAGAAAATAAAAATAAAAACTTAGATACTCCAGAAGAAAATGTAAGTAAGAATAAGACAATTAAAAATAATAAAAACATTCTTGTTTCAATTTTGGAAAATATGGCAAGATTTGATAACATATCATTTTCTTATACAAATTCGTATCGCTCAAACTATAGAGAAAGACTTAATCGTCCCGATTTCATATATCAACTTGGTTTAGAAGGCTCATTTCCAACTGACGAATTAGATAAAAGAACTTACGAAAATGATTTTTCAGCTTCATCCGGAGTAAGATTTTTCACTAATCTCACAACAAGTTTTTCCTATTCATTAACTGATAAAGTAGAATATGTCACTGGTCGCAATGAGCATACTATCAGTACTAGTTATCCAAATTTAAATCTTAGATTAAGTGGATTTGAAAAAATAATCAACAAAGTTTCATGGCTTGATAGTTTACTGGAGAGCTCAAGCTTAGATAGTCGCTTTAATTTGACTAATAATAAAATCGGTGAACTAAACTCGACAAAGTATAAAAGCGATAGAACTACATATTCTTTGAATCCATTATTGAGTTGGACTGCAAACTGGATAAATAATTTCACTACTAAATTTACATTTAACTTTGATTTTTCTAGAGACATTTCCGAAGGATCAAATACAATAGAAAAAACTTTAGATAATCGTTCAGCTACAAGTAACATTTCATATAGTTTTTCTGCTCCAGGTGGTATGAAAATACCATTCATTGGTGATAAAATTAGATTCAAAAATAAATTAACAACTGATATTGGTTTATCATGGGAAAAAACTTACGGTGAAACCGATAATAAGGTTGATATAAATACTACAGATGATAGATGGAGTATAGCCATTACTCCTGGTGTCAGTTATGAGTTCAGCGATGATATTACCGGAGGATTTAACGGAAGATATGAGAAAACTGATAATACAGAACGAAACACAAAAACATCACTAATGAATTTTAGTATGTGGGTAGAAATTAAGTTTTAAAGAGACTGATCCTGTCTAAGTTCAATGTATTTATTCTCTCTTCTTAATTCTCTAAATTTTAGTTAGATATGTTTTTCAAACAACAAATAAACTAAAAGTATCACAAACAATCCTGTTTGTGCAAAAGAACAAACAGGATTGTTTGTGATACTTAACTTGACCATCAACTCCTATAAATTCCAAAGAGAAAGATAAAGCCTTATTAGAGTTTCACCTAAAAAAGTATACATCAAAGTTCCCAAAATCAAAAATGGTCCAAAAGGAAATTCCTTTTTTAAATCATGCCTTATTACAATCAGTGTACAAATCGCTAAAACAGATGCAAAAAAAATTGAGATCAAAATACCATATAATCCCAAAAAAGAACCGAGAGCAGCAATCAATTTTATATCTCCTCCACCCAGACAATCCTTTTTAAGAGATTTTGAACAGAAATAAGCAATTAATAGAAAAAGAAAAAAACCACTACCTGTTCCAATTAGTGATTGCATAAAATGTACATCTACTGATTTGAATAATGAAAAACCAACTCCTAATAAGATTAGAGGAAAAGAAAGAGAATCAGGTATGATTTTGTGTTCAATATCTATAAAAAAAATAATCAATCCAAATGAGAACAAAGTAAGATATTTTGCATAAACAATATTCAATGAATTATTATAAAACCTAAAAATGAAAACAAATAAGAGTATGGCTAAAACTTCTACGATCAAGTATCTTATCGGTATTCTTGCTTTACATTGTTTGCATCTACCTTTTAAAAAGATATAGCTAAAAATTGGGATATTCTGAATTGGAGTAATTTTATGATTACATTTTGGACAGTGAGATGGTATATTAGCAATAGATTCTTTTCTGGGAATACGAAAGATACAGACGTTAAAAAAACTACCTAATACAGCACCAAAAACTGCTAATAAAATATAATAAATTTCTAAAGGTATCATTATTTGTTTCCATAAAAAAAAGCTCAAACCGAGATTTTCGATTCAAGCTTTTAGTAATGTGTGATTATTTATTTCAATCCACGTTGCATAGCCAAACCTAGCTTAAATACAGGAAGATAGATTACAATAATAATCCCACCAACAAGTACAGCAATAACCATAATGAGCAAAGGTTGTATCAAAGCTGTTAGCCGTTCAACAATAGTATCAACTATCTTCTGATGGAATTGAGCACCTTTTGCTAACAATTTATCAATTTCCCCTGTTTCTTCCCCTGTTTCGAGCAATTGAACTAAGGTTGATGGAAAAGCATTAGTCTTTTTGAAAGCCCCATTAATGCTATATCCTTCTTTTATAAGTTTTGTTGCTTTGCTAATAGCTTTGGATATAACACCATTCTGAACAACACCTTTAACTAAATCTAGGGTCTCCATGATGGGAACCCCTGATGCCATCAAAATACTGAAAGTTCGTGCATATTTGCTAAAAATTGAGTTTTTAAGCATATTTCCCATAATTGGTAATGATAATAATATCTTATCAATTATATATCTGCCACGATCTGTTAAATAGAAGATAAATATGGAAAATAATGAGCCTACTATGATCAAGAGTGTAAAAAAAATGTGCCCTCGAATAAAATTACTAATCGCAATAGCAATTAAAGTAGGTCCAGGTAAATCTGCTCCATAATCTGCATAAACATTTGCAAACATAGGTATGATAAAGTAGAATAGACCAAAGATCACTAAAACTGTAAAAACAATTACAATTATCGGATATACAAAGGCTGTTGCAACCTTCATACGTGTATCTTCAATTTTTTCTAAATATTCTGCTAATTCATCTAATACCGTATGTAAAGTTCCTGATACTTCTCCAGCTTTGACCAATGCAATGTAAAGCGGGTTAAAAACACCAGGATGTTCTTCCAGAGCTTCTGAAAGACTAAATCCTTTTTTAATATCGGTTGATACTTTCTCAAGAATTTTTTTGAATTTCTTACTTTTCTCACTTGAAGCAAGATTAGTAATAGATTTCTCTAAAGTGAGACCTGCAGAAAACATGGTTGCTAATTGTCGAGTGAAAAAAACCAATATCTTTAGTCTAACACTTGTTCTAATTTTATGAATAGCCAATAGAAATTTATCTACTAATGACATTTCACCTTTATATTTATCATCATCACTAGCAGCTTTAACTGAAATAATTACATTTCCATCACGTGCTAATTTTTCAATCGCTTCTTCCATAGTAGTGGCTTTGATAGCACCTTCTACTCTAGAACCTTTTGTATCTTTAATTATATAATGAAAACCTGCCATATATTATCCTTTTTTATTTTTCGGATATCTTTTTTTGTTTATTAATCATTAACAGTTAATTTGATAACTTCTTTGATCGAAGTTAAACCAAGTTTCATTTTATCTACAGCACTATCGTGCAAAGATTGCATACCATTTTCATAAGCAGCATCTCGAATTTCATCTTGATTTGCTCCAGTAAAAATTAACTTCCTTACTTGAGTGTTTACTTCCAACATCTCAAAAATACCTTCTCTTCCTGAATAACCAGTATTATCACAATGTACACAACCAGTTCCCACTTTGAAATTTATTTCTTCTGCTTCTTCTTTTGAAATACCAGCATCCTTTAATTCTCCATCTTTTGGGAAGTAATTAGTTTTACAATGACTACAAATTTTTCTCATAAGTCTTTGAGCCATAACTAAATTCAATGACGAAGCGACTAAGTAGGGTGGTATCCCAATATCTAAAAGACGTGTAATAGTAGAAGGAGCATCATTTGCATGTAAAGTCGTGAAAACCAGATGACCTGTAAGTGAGAATTTGATCGCTATATCAGCTGTCTCCTCATCTCGAATCTCCCCAATCAAAACTATATCAGGGTCTTGACGAAGTATTGAGCGTAAAGAACGACCAAAAGTAAGACCTATTTTTTCATTGGTTTCAATTTGAGTAATACCATCTAAGCGATATTCAACAGGATCTTCCACTGTTACAATATTTGTTTCAGGATCTTTGATCTCCTTAAGTGCAGAGTGAAGGGTAGTTGATTTACCACTTCCGGTAGGACCAGAAACAATATTTATTCCGTAAGGTCTATGAATCCATTTTTTAAATACGTCTAAATTTGCTTGTGTAAAACCTAATGTAGTGAGAGTAAATCCGAATTCACCTTTGTCGAGAAGACGCATTACCACTTTTTCACCGGTAACCGTTGGAACAATAGAAACACGCACATCTACACTTTTTACGGATGTTTTCAAAGAAATATGCCCATCTTGTGGTAAGCGTCTTTCTGCAATATTCAATTTTGACATCACTTTTACTAATGATACAATACCGGCGTGTAATCCGATTGGAGGAGACATCACCTCTCGTAATGCACCATCAATTCTGAATCTTACAATAGTTTTCTTTGTTAAAGGTTCTATATGAATATCAGTAGTGTTGGATTTGATAGCTTCCATAATGATAAGATTTAAAAGTTTAACGACCGGAGCATCAGCATCAGATTTAGAATCTACTGTAATCTCTTTCTCATCCTCATCAACAGCCACAAAATCAAATTCTCCGATAGCATCATCCACTTGTGAAGATGTACGAATTGTTTTATAATATCTCTCCAAGGTGTCCGTAAGAGTTGATTCACCTATCAAATAGGGATTTATTGCTATTCCAAGGATCTTTTTTAAACTATCGTGGATTACAATATTCTCAGGATCAGTCATTGCGACAGCAACTGCACTACCTTCTTTTCTTATGGCGATAACTCTATTCTCAACAGCAAATGGCTCGGGAATCATTTTTACAATTTCCGAATCAAGATCCAATAAATGGTTTTCATCTACTAAAGGGTATTCCAATTGCATATTTAATGCCTTTAGTAATTCATTTTCTTGTAAATATCCAAGCTTAACTAAAGTTTCACCAATCTTAAGATGAAAATTTCCAAGTTTTTGCAATCCTTCTGCAAGCTGCTCATCAGTTATTGCACCATTATGTTGTAATATCTCTCCAATACGTGCAAATTGCGGATTAAAAGCCATCCAGTCTCCTTTATTCGTAACGATATAGAATTATTGTTATGTTGTTTGTTACACCTTGCCCTAGAATATGAGCATTAACAATACCAGAAGTTTGTCCTGGTCCATTAGGTCCTGGTGGTGGGCAAGAATCTCTGAAAAATTCCCAACAAATTTCCGCTTTACCTTCAAAATCTGTAACAATAATAAAATCATCTTCATTTTCACCAGTACAAGGCCTGCCTAATGTACCAGTCATATAAATTTCTTGTCCATGAATAGGATTTTGCTGTCCATCTATCACAGTTACTAGGACGGTAGTGTCTTTCCAATTTGACGTATCACCAACCATCCAATCTACATGTAAAGGAACTGCTTCAATATCAATTTCTAAGAATTGAGCTGGTAGAGTTAAAAAACCGTCAAATGTATACTCTTCGCCTACTTCAAGTCTTACAGCTAATTCATTATTAGTATAAGAACCATCATAACTAAGTAAACTCCAAGCCATACCTGCCAGAGAATCTCCATTAACATTCTCATTACCAGCAAAGGCATCTCCGGTTTCGATCGTAGCATAATTAGGGTTATCAGGTAAAGAGAAAAATACTGTGGTTCCATTCCCAATCGGATTACTGTGAAGATCATTGAGCATTGCACCTATTTGAATTAACCAAACACCACTACCCATACTTTCTCCTGAATCATGTCCTCCAATAGTAAATTCTACAGAGTTTGGTGGACCTGCATGAATAATGATATTATTTTTTGTTGAGCTAATTTCAATAGGATTTTCACTACCAAGATTCTTAAAAGCAGACACTTTTACTTCAACAGTACCTGATTCATCACCACTATTAATAGATACTGTAGCTGTTCCATGTGAAGAAGATGTAGTATCAATAATTCCAATTCCATTTATATTACAACCTAATGGAGCAGAAACTAATTCAAAAATAACATCTCGATCATCATCTATTAAATTTCCATTCATATCTTTAAGATAAACCATCATCTCATAAGATTCTTGTCCACCAGTACCTTGCACTTGAATGTCAACCTGATCTGGTGTATCAAATTCAATAGAATTTAGATCATTTGAGATAATAGAAATAGATAAGGAGGATTGTGCAGAATCTGCAACGGCTTCTATTGTTGCGATACCAGCATTTACACCAGGTGAAAATGTTGTAAAGCTAATACCATTATCATCGGTACTTCCTGATTCATTAACTGTACCTAAGTCTGTTGAAAATGTAACTCCAACTCCTCTTTCTACTGGATTGTGATAACGGTCTTCCACTTGAGCGGTAATAATTAAATTTTGACCACTATTAACCTCAATTGGTTCACCATTATTACTATCTGTCAATTCCATATAACGAGGAGAACCTGGATGAATTATAATGTTTGCCGAGTCTTTCACGGTTCCAATTTGGATAAGAATTCTTGCTGTATCTCTTTTTGTGCCAGCATTAAAAAAGACACTAGATTGACCATTCTGTGTTGAAACTTGGGTAGAAGTTCCAATATTATTTTCTTCATTATCTTGAAAATAACCTTTTGTTGTTGTGAAAAGTATCATAGTACCATCAGTCACATCATTAATAGCATTATTTGCTGTTGCATGGATTTCTGTAGTTTCATCAACATTTAAATTTGCTGAATGGATATTAAGATAAAGTTCAGTAATTTCTGGAACTTCTTGTATATCTACTGTGGTACTTGCACTCTGATCACCCACGAAAGCATCTATTTGAGCTATACCAATATCACCATTATCCCAGAAAGTAGATGTAGCTGTTCCTGTACTATCTGTATAGATTTCATAAAGAATATTTCCTAAACTACTTCGAAATGTAACCGGTTCGTTTGTAACTGCAAAATTATTATTATCTTTAACTACAACAGAAATTTCAGAATAGGTAATATTATTATCCTGATAAATTATACTGGGAATTGATTTGATGCTAAAAATTTTGTAATTAGTAGGATCCAAAACTCTTTTATCACATGCATTAAATAAAAAAAGTATAAGTAATAAAACAGCAATTGAGGTTATACTATAAAACTTTTTCATAATTCCTCCTATTTCTCACGAATAAGTTTGCGATCTAGTCTCTCATCTATATCAAACTCAATATTACGATCAGTAGCTTCGACTATATGAGGAGTGATTTCAATGATAAGATCTGTATTCTCAACAACTTCATAAGTGTGTCTGAAAAGTTTTCCAATATATGGCAAATCTCCCAAGAAAGGAAGCTTATTTACTTTTTTGGTGATATTTGAACTTAACAAACCACCAACAACAATTTTCTGATTATTGGGTACTGTAACAGTAGAATTAATTCTACGTACTTTTGTGCGAGGTACATAACCACCCACAAGTTCGATCACAGAGCTTACTTCTGGTGCAATTATTGTAGTAATTTGGCCATCCTTGTTTACAGTTGGCTTAACCTTTAGAATAATACCAACACTTTCTCGTTCAACTTGAATCTGTTTTTCATTATCTTCAGCAATAAACGGTACAACTTCACCAATGTGAATTTCAGCTTCCTCACCATTTAAGGCAGTGATATATGTATCTGTTAAAAGCTTTGCGGCATTGTTTTCAAGTAACCAATCAATTGTAATATCAAAAGCAGTTAGTTGACGACTAAAGTGTCCTATACCACTAAATCCATCAAGTTTTTGAAAATATTGATTTTCTGGGATTTCTCCTAATGGATTAGAAATATTTCCATGAGGTGTTTCACCAGTATCTTCTAAGTAATCAAAAGGTAAACCAGCTCCATTAGCCCCTAATGGGTCTTCAGCAAAAATCGTAGTTAATCTATTCAATTTTGACCAGTTAATTCCATATTTTTCTGCTTCTGAAACTTGAACTTCAATCAATCGAGCTCGAATTTCAATCTGTTGAACAGGTTTATCAATCTCACTTATTTGATGACTTATTTCAGCAAAAGTTTCAGGATTAGCACGGATCAAAATTGCATTTCGTCCTTCGATTCCAATAACTTCACCAGGAAGAATTGAAAGAGCATTCACAATTTTATTTACATCAACATAATTAATATTTACAAGATAAGATCGTTCTCCAACTTCTTCTTCTATCAAAGCTTTTTCTCCAACTAAGAACGTTTTATTGCCAACCAAGCGATATGATAAACCAATTGATTTCACAACCAAAGATAATGCTTGTTCGATAGGAACTTCTTTTAAATGGATAGTAATCTTTTTTTCATCAGTTTCATCTTTTTTTTCTTTCGAATCGTCACCTAAAGCCAGTACAATATTACACTCACTAAGTTTTGCCATTGTAGAAATGATATGCGAAATTGAACCATCTTCTGCATCAATACTAATTTTACGATTTAAAAGTTCATCATTGATCTGAGCGTGAGTATTTTGGAATACAGCTCCTAATAAGATCAACATAGTAATCATTACAACTACTTTGAAATTTAATCTTTTCAAATTCATTAAATCTCCTTAATTTATTTTTATTTTTTTTACCAATTATAAGATCTTTGTTTATTATTATTAGCTTTATTTGCTATTTCAACCGGTTTGGGTGGTATTTTTTCTAAACTCATAACTTTTGTAATTCCATTAAAAGAATAAGTGACTTGACCTTCTTGAATATTAGTAATCTTTCTTTTCAGAAAAGTATCACCTACTATATATAGATATGATCTTCCTTTATAAGCAATAGACGCCATTTTCTTACCATTTGTTGGTATTATCGTAGATTCCAAGCGAACCATATTTTCTATCTCTTCTTTCCATTGTTTTTCTAGATCTTTTTGAGTTTTTACAATAAGATTTTGCTCAAGAGGATCTTTATTCACAGAAAAAACAAACTTTTTTCTATCTACAATGCTTTGTTCAATTGATTGAATTTGCTTTAAAAGAACATCGCTGAGAGCAATTTTCTTATGCTTGGATTCTTCTGTGATTCTATCTGCTTTATGGTAAAGATAGTAATTTTTAATCCCAAAGCTAAGCAAAACCAGAACAGCCACAGTAATTACAAAATCTTTTACATATGATAGTTTCATTATACCTCCTTTACAATTTTATAAGTTGATAATTGCAAAGTTATTTTGTAATGAGTTTCTAACCCATCTACCGCTAAGTTGTCACTTTTCATAGGACGAACTACAAATGTTTTTACATTCATTAAATTATCATAGCTTTCCAAATCTGACAAAAAATTACCAATCTGAACATATGTACATTCAAGTTGCATAGTATATTCTTGTTCAATCAAAAATCTTCCACCTGTATCAACAAATTTTGGGGTTAATGAATGAACTGCTATTTGATACCTATCAGCAAGATCAGCTAATTTCTTAACAAAGCTATTTACTTCATCAACATTAATCTGTTTTTTCAAAGTCATAGAATTTATAATAACTTTAGAAACTTCCTGAAGCTGTTCATTTAATACTTTTGCACTATTCAATTTTTCTTGTTCTGTTTTAATAGTCTTATCATATTTTGCTATCCGAGAAATTTTATAATTTATCATCTTTGAACTGAAATATAAATAGGCAACCGTAACTATCACAATTATTAGAAGTAAAAGAAGGTATCTATTTTTCATTTTTCCCTCCTTTTGCTTTTTTTTGTATCAAATGTTTTTGGAATACAATCTATTTGAAATCTGAGAATATCTACCTCTTTTTCTCTATCTCGGGATGATTTTACAAATTTAATATCAGGAAAATCAATATTAATTTGAGAATTATATTTTAAATGAGTAATAAAATCATCAATCAAATCATATTCTTTTTGTTTTTTATCAATTTTTGTAATTCCAAATAAACTAAGAACATTATTTTTAAAAGAAAAATGAGTTATAGCTATTTTATCATTAGTTTTTTCTGAAAATGCTACTAATTTCTTTGTCCAAAATATTCTATTTGAACTGATATCAGCTAATCGTTCTAAATCTCCACGAGTTAAGAAATCACCACTTACTTGATAAGATTTTATCTCTTTTCTTATTGATTTTAGAAACTCTTTCCGGTTATCCAATTTGGTCTGCAAATTTCCATTAATAAATAAAACAATAGCATAAAGCATAATACTTATCAGGAAAAATGTAAACACTGTGGTATAAAAAGTTTTTTTCTCTGATTCAGCTTGTTTTTTTATCTCACCAAATTTATTAAGGTTTATTTTATAATAAAAATATTTCATTAATGCTCCCTTTATTCCTCTCGCATAGCTAAACCAAGGGCTAATGCGAATTGCGGATCAATATTACCTGAAAATTGAGATGATGTTTCCAAATTTGAAAAAGAAGAGAAAACTTCAACATCAATATTCAGCTGACTTTGTAAATATTCCGGTAAACCTTTCAATTTTGATCCACCACCAACTATTACAATTTTCTGGAAATTACTATTACCAGCGTCTTTTACATAATACCTCAAAGAGCGCTTGACCTCCATTGCTAATTGTTCTTCAGTTGATTTTTCAGAAATATCTAATGATAATAAAGAGCTAGCATCATCTTTCTTTTGCTCATGCTTTAAGCCATTATCAAGTTTTTGATTCTCAGCTTCTTCAAAAGATACCTTGTTCTTTTTCATAATATCTTTTGTGAAATGATATCCTCCCCAAGCAATATCTCGAGCAAAATATTTTGATTTTGGACCAAATATTACCAAGTTCGATTTAAAAGCACCGATATTCAAAAGAATATATACTCCATCTTCAAAAAAAGTATTTAATAGAAAACTATTTGCAACTGCTAAGGATTCAATATCTACAATACCAGGAGTAAGCCCTACGGCGGTGAGAATATCAGTATGTTGAGATAAAAGAGTTTTAGTAGCAGAAGCTAATAAAATATTCATATTATTTGTCCGTTCTTCCACACTTAATACTTGAAAATCTAAGATCATTTCGGATCCGCTAATTGGTAAATGCTTTTTTGCTTCAAAAAATAAAGCTGATTCTAATTCATCATCTGGAAGAAAGATGGTTTTTATCTGTTTGATGCTTGTATTATCTCCTCCGATTGAAGATACCAAATGTTTTACTTTTTTAGGATTGATTTTCAATGACTTTAGCATAGATGCCAGTACAGGAGCAAATCTATCAGGAGAAAGGTCTGACGGAGTTTGTTCTAAACCCTCTGGAATTGTAGAACGAACATCATAATTCAGCAATTTAAAGTTATTATGCTGATGCTTAAGATGAACCAGTTTAATACTGTGAGTTCCAATATCAAGCCCGATCGATTCTTTAAAATGTATTTTTTTCTTTTTCGCCATATAACCTCATTATATATGTTTTATTTATTAATTTTTAGGAGGGGTCTTAAAATTCCAAGATTCTTCGTCATATCCTGCAAATGCTGCGTCACCATGCCCAAAATAGATTTGAGGATAATCAGGAGGAGTCTCTACTAAAAACCTTTTATCATAATGATAATTTTTATTATATCCAGTAGATGGATGATCTCCATCAAAAAAATATTCCTCCATATCCCATTCAGAAGGATTAGGGTGATTATTGTCATCACCACCAGATCGATGGATAAAACCTCTTCTTCTTTGGGCTATTGATCCAAAAATTGATAGGGTACCACGTTCAAATACGATATCAGTCCATGGTTCTGGCCATACAGGGTTGTACCATGGATAGTCAGTGCCATCTGGATATGCGTAAGCAGTAGGGTCATTATTGGGGTAGCCTGCATAAGGAAAAGCATAAAGATACGGGTTTATTGTAGGATAACCAGAAGGATTTGTTGTATTACTACCATGTAAATTAAATGGTTCTATATTTTCTGGGGCAAAACTGCTTTTTGGAAAAATAAATTTATGAAGATCTATATAAGTATATAAAGTATCTTGATATTCATCTATAAGGACTTGATACATGATTCCAGGACCAGGATTAGGACCATCAGAAGCTACTACATTATCATCACCATCTAAAAGTTCATACAAATGTTCATTTTCATTACTATTCGTACCTGCCGAATAAACTACAGAGATCATATCCCCATTTTCTACTGTAAATATTTCAGAGTTTTCAGCACCATAACAAGTAATATCATTCAGTACTAATTCACCATTAACCAAAACATCAATAGTAGAATCATTCCACCCATCATTACCTGTATCTATCATACGTATTGTATATTCTTCTATTAAATATGGACTATGTGCCCAGAAATCAGGGGTAGATCCATGTGGATGCTGATACTGAAATGTAAAAATCCCATCGTGATGACAAGAAAGTTCATTAAACTCATTTCCAATTCCACTACCGATAGCAGCATAAGCTCCATAAAGCACAACATCGTAACAATTGTGATCCATAACTATATTAGTATCAGGGTCTCTATGTTTATAGCGAAGGAGTATTTTTTTTTCGGAAACCAAACCAAAATAATCTGAATAATTCATAGTATCCTCTTCATCAGGAGGATCACCTGGGTCAGTACCACTATAGGTAATATCTCCTACTATAAAAATAGTATCTGCACAACCCCAAGTTTGTTTACCTCCAACTACACCCTCTATCCAGAGTTCACTTTCTACATAAACTGAATTATTTGAAACATTTCCGGGAGGTCCTGGTATCCATGTTGTATCATATATTGGAATACGATTTGTCCAAATATGATCACTATCTTCATACCAATTTCCACCATTTTCTACTACATAATTTGTTCCATTAGTATTTGTGGGATACCAACTGTATACTCCAAAACTATCTACTTCGACAAATTCGACATCACCATACCAGCTTTCATAAGTAGATCCACTAATTTTCACATAAACAATTTCCATTGATGGATCAAAAGGTCTAACTCCATTTGTTTGTATATCATCTGCTGTAGGGTTAAAAATAATGTGACCACCCTCTCCTTCATATTCTGTCCAACCTCCTTGAAAAACTTGTTGTTTTTCACCATAAGTCATTGGGGATAGAGTAGGCCACTTCATAAATTGTTTCGCTGTAGAAACCGGGTCATGAAAAAGAGGCCAACCTTCGTTGTCAAAGGTTGGATTGGGTGGGTATTGTTGTTGACAATATATGTTGTCATTACTATGGACTTTACCGTGAAATTCATCACCACCCCAAAATTTAACAACATCACAATCATCTTCACTTTCACTCGTGCAATTTTCAGAGCACTCAATATCTGTAAAATACTGATATTGAGCAAGGCTTTCATTTCTAAGAAGTTTCTCTGAATATCGTCGAATCGGAGATTCAAAAACTTTTGCTTGTGAGTTTCCTCGTTTTGAAGTTGCTAGTGAGCGTATCGCTTTTGCTTTTGCCGTTGGAAAGCCCATAAAGTTTTCAAGTTCCGTATTGTCTATGCTAGTTTGAATTGTATATGTTGAAGCAAAATCTCCATTTGTCATTTTTACTATTCTTGGTAAAAAATTAAAATTTTCATTTACTCCAATTGCTATACGAGATCTGGATGATTCTGACCTTAGTAAAAGTTCTTCCTGAATTTTATCAAGTTGGTAACTAAGATTTAGGCTGTCACCTCGCACTAATAAAATTATATTAAAAGTAGAAATTAAAGAGACCATAGCAATTATTACAGCAGTAGAGATTAAAAAAAGACCACCTTTGTTATTGTTTAAGATTTTTCTCATAATATCTACTCCAAATTCCCGACAAAGACTTCAGTATAATAATCTACTTTTCGGATATTCAACCGCATATCTTCATCTGGGGTTTGCTTTTTTCCTTTTTCTCTTAGCCGTACTTGACCTATAAGATGGATACCAATTATTTCAGGTTTTTCTGAGGTCCCTTTTGCAACAGTAAATATATCATTATTTATAATTTGAAACTGTAGCTCATTTCCAATTTTCTTGTTTTTAATTTTGCCATCCTCATTGTCATAAGGAAATATTCTCTTACCAATGACATGTCCTAAAGGATAAGTCAAATCAACTTTTAATTCTTTTTTATCAGAAAGATAAAATTTAGCTTTTGAAATCCAAGCTTCTCCTTGTAGATTTATTGGAAAAACCTCAATAATTCTGCTTGAAGCATTAAAAACCACTTTATTGGCAGTTAAAAGCCCAATTAAGTTTTTTTTTGTACTGGGCAGATCAGTATTATGACCTGTAAGGTCATCATACAGAAAACCGTGTCTAATCACTTCAATTGAATCAAAAAGTTCTTCTTGTAATTGAGTATACAATTTTGTTTCCTGAAATGAAGTCATAAAGCTGATTAACACGATTGTTAATATTGCGAAAATAAGTACACCAAGCGGAATAGAGGCAACTAATTCAATAAGCGAAGAACCTTTATTATTTTTTAAGATTTTCATAATTAATTCTGCCTATTAAAAAAATAATCTTCTCTAATGGATATTGAGCGTTCAATTCCTTCTAAAGAGTTAGGTTTCAATTTAAAAGATTCTTCCCAATCTATAGAAACAATTATAGTACTATAGCTCGTGCTAGTACTAATAGAAAAATCCGTTGTATTATTTTTTGAAACACTAACATCAGCCATAAGTTTATTTCCATTACGCTCATCAAGTACAAAATTTTGTGAATAATTACCAAGAATTGGTTCTAATTTGCTGTGTCGATTGTTATGTTTTATGTTCTCCATTATTTCAGAAGCCTTTAATAAAGCACGACGATAATGATAATTCTCTACAGCTTTTGCTTTTGCATAATTAGATCCCAAAAACAATCCTACCATGGCTATGCTAGATATAACCAATGCAACTAGAGCTTCTATCAACCCAAATCCCTTTTGATTACTTAAGATCGTTTTCATGATTAAAATGCTGCACCAGCAACAAACATTTTTGGATTGTCAGCTACTTTTTCAGCGGTAGCTCGATCCAATAGACCGTTCATCACATGATTATATAATGATTGATCCAATGATTGCATCCCTTCTTTTGATCCCGATTGGATTACAGAAGGAATTTGATATGTTTTTTCTTCACGAATAAGGTTTTTTACTGCAGAATTAGCTATCATAATCTCAAGAGCCGGAACTCGACCGGTACCATCTTTTAATGGTAAAAGTTTCTGAGCAACAACTGCTTGAAGAGACTCAGAAAGCATTGATCTAACTTGAGCTTGCTGCTCTTTTGCGAACATATCAATAATACGGTCAATAGATTTTGTCGCACTACTAGTATGCAAAGTAGCTAGAACCAGATGACCAGTTTCAGCAGCAGTAAGAGCTAATGCAACAGTCTCCAAATCACGCATTTCACCTACGAGTATTACATCTGGATCTTCACGTAAAGATGATCGTAAGGCAGCAGTAAAAGACCAAGTGTCATGTCCCAATTCTCTTTGATTTATAAGAGAATTTTTACTACTGTGAACAAACTCTATTGGATCTTCAATTGTAATGATATGACAATGTTTGTGGTCATTGATATAATCAACCATTGTTGCCAATGTCGTAGATTTTCCGCTACCAGTGGGACCTGTTAAGAGGACCAAACCGTTTTCTTTCATAGCCAATTTGCTTAAAATATCCGGTAAATTTAACTCTTCAAAGTTTTTTATGAGGTTAGGAATTACACGAAAAGATACACCTAAACCATTAATCTGGTGAAAAGCATTTACCCTGAAACGAATTCCATCAGGAAGTTTTGTAGAAAAATCTATCTCTAATTTCTCTTTGAAAATTGTTTTTTGAGAATGATTCATCGTACTGAAAATTAATTTTTCAACTTCTTCAGGTGTAACTCGTGGCATATTCAAACGCTTCATCTGACCGTGAACACGCACCATTGGATACGATCCAGCACTTATATGAAGATCTGAAGCATTGGCATTAACTGTAAATTCTAATAATTCCTGTATAGTCAATTTTACCTCCGAAGATTAATCAACTATTTCGTCATCTTCAGTTTCTGTATCTATACCATATCCATGGTATTCTGCTTCGTCAACATCATACCAAACTTGTTTTCCTTCTCCGGCAGCAAAATCAGCTGTGGAAGTGGCAATATACTTTTTAGGTGGATTTCCAACAATCTCAAAATCCCAATTTTTTGTTGTTTTGTTACCTAATCTAACATCAAGCTTTGCATCTTCAATTGTATATCTCTCTGTGGTTCCAAAAGTTTGGTATTCAGTACGATAAGCCGATCTCAAAGCGGCAATTGCAGATTGCGCTTCTGTTGATCTTGCACTTTTTACATAACTCATATAGATAGGGACAGCTACAGCAGCTAAAATCGCGACGATAATAACCACGGCTAATAGTTCGATCAAAGTAAAACCTTTTTGATTTTTCAAGAATTTTTTCATTCTTCCTCCAATAATTTAATTAAATGTTTTTTTGCAATAATTGTTCCAAGCAAAAACATTATTACATTTTATAATTTTACATTTCTTGTATTTACTATGAATTTTGTAAAGTCTTTTTTTATTGTTGGTAGATTAAGTTATTATTTAATAGATAATTCCTCAAAATTTTCTTGTTTATCTTCTTAGACAATTCTACATAATGTTCAAATAATAAAATCATATAATATGAAAACTACTGTATTTTGATAAGAAAGATTCCAATTAAGAAGATAGTATCAAGTCAAGTGTATCACAAACAATCCTGTTTGTGCAAAAAACACAAACAGGATTGTTTGTGATACATTTTTGAGACTGTCATTAGATATTTAACTTAGCACTGTCTCAATTGCTTGCTTTGATATAATAAAAGTATTTTTCTGAATTTCCAGCACCAACATCAGTATAAGAAGTGTCTATAATTATCTCAGAATTTATAGGTCCTGCAAAACCGTTTACAGGATTTTGTGATCTGTAAACATTGTAACCAGTTGCACCAGAAACTTCCTCCCAAGACAGAACTATATCATTCCCAGATTGTTGCAAAACAGGATTTTGGGGTGAACTAATTTCAACTATTTCATCATTCCAATAATCAATTTCCAATATTTGAGTTGAGTTTTCATCATTAAGGATAAAA
The DNA here is from genome assembly GCA_021108315.1 of Candidatus Cloacimonadota bacterium. Classification (GTDB taxonomy): domain Bacteria; phylum Cloacimonadota; class Cloacimonadia; order Cloacimonadales; family TCS61; genus JAIORE01. Next base: position 12,286 of record JAIORE010000316.1, on the reverse strand, counting down.
GAACGATTTTCACTCATATTTTCCCAATCCCATAGCAATCTATTATCAAGTGCTCGCACATATTTGTATTCCACAAAAGTATTACTGCCGATTGGAAAAACCACATCAACTATATAAATATTATCACTATTTAAATCAGACATAATCGTTGTTCCCACATCCCAAGACAGAGGAATAGTATTTCCTTGCACAAAAACACTATCAGCTTCGTACAAACTCATATTTACTTGAAAATTAACTGTGATATCTTGAATTGTGCTGGTATTTGCTATCTTTACTACATAGTTTTGCCCATTGTTATTATCAGAATATTCTTCTCCATTGTAATCTTCAGCAACTATATAAAAATTAATAGTATCACCTGCTGAAACTTCAGTTCCATTTTCTAAACTTGTCTGCCAGATGGAATAATTTTCTGCAAGATTATTTGATTGCCAATTGAAATTTTTCGAATTCCAACTTCCACTATTCACTTGGTACTGTAGAATTGATTCAAAATCTGAATTTGCATTTTCATCCACACCATTTACTAAAATTTCTATGAGAACATTCTCTTGCGAGGAAATAAATTCATTATGATTGAAATTAGTATATTGAGAATTGCTTATAGGCAAAAATTCCACTTCAGTAAGCTCATTCACCATAAGATTATCCCAATAATCAATATCCAAGGTTTGGGTTGAATCGGAATCATCAATTGTGAAACTACGATTTTCTGCAAACGATTCCCAAGTCCAACTTTTTGATGTTAAAGTTTCTGATGTATATTTATATTCAATAATTCGGTTGCTCCCGGTTGGGAATAAAATATCAAATGAATAAATCTTGTTTCCATCTGTATCTGTCATTAAATTTGAACCTTCTGTCCAATCCAAAGGCAAAGAATTACCTTGCAGAGAGATATTATCTGCTGTTTGAGAGCCGATATTCAAAGAAAAAGTAACCGTAACATCCTGCAAAAGACCATCATTAGAAAGAGATACGAAATAATTTGCTCCACCATTATTATCAGTAAAAATCGTTTCAGTATAATCAGTAGCAATTACATAAAATTCAAGATTATCTCCATTTTCTACATCTATTCCATTTTCTAAATTTGTATGCCAATATGATTTCCCACTATAATTATTATTCCAGTCAAAACTTTTTGTTAACCAGTTTGTTCCATCAAAGGAATAATTCAAAGTAGCTGAAAAATCGGAATTCGCATTTTCATCGGTATTATCAAGTTCTACTTCAAAATTGAGGTTGCTTCCGGTAATTAAAGTATCGCCACTTTCGAAATTGGTAAAATCTGAGCTTGAATCTCCTAAAAAATTTACTGAACTAATATTAGAAAGTGAACCATTGTTCCAAACATCAATAGATAGAACTTGGGTCGAATTATCATCATTCAGTATAAAGCTTCGATTTGCAGTAGTTTCCCAAACCCAATCATCCTCAGTATGAGTGAAAATTGCGTATTTGTATTCCACATCTTTATCTGTTCCGGTAGGAAATTCCAGATCAATCGTGTACTGATCAGAAACATTCGGACCGGATAATAGATTTTCTCCTGTTATCCAGCTAAGTGGGCTAATATTTCCCTGTAATGAAACACTATAGGCTTGAGTTCCAACCAAATCTAAACTGAAAAAGACGGTCACAGGTTGTGTGGTTAGATTAGAATCAATAGCAACATTATAATTATTTCCACTATTATCATCTAAATACTCGTTTCCGGTGTAATCAGTTGCTGAAATATAAAACTCAATACTATCACCATTTGAAATTTCAGAACCGTTTTCCAATTCAATTCTCCAATATGACTTGCAATTTCCCGTATCATTACTGAACCAACTAAAATCTTTTTGAAACCAAGTTCTGGTAGTTATTTGATAGTTTAAAACAACTTGAAAATCAGAAACTTTATCTGTATCAATACCTTCAAGTTCAACCTCGAAATTAAGAGAACTATCTTCAATAAGCAGATCTTGGTTGTTAAAATTTGTGTAAGCTGAAAGAGTGGAATCGAAAAAAGTCACACTATTTATCTCAGAAATATCAGAATTATTCCAATTTGCGGTATCCAGAATTTGAAGTGAGCTACTATCATCAATAATTAGATCACGATTTTCGATAGATTCCCAAATCCAGCGAGCCTCACCGTCATTGTATCTTTTGTATTTATAACAAATATTTGAAGCGGAACCTTGTGTAAATAAAACATCAGCTGAATAAATTCCACTTCCTATCGAATCTAAAATCGTTTGTTCTTCCCAATCCAAAGGTAAAATATTTCCCTGAATCGAAATGCTATCAGCTGCAAATCCCCCGAGATTCACAGAAAAACAAACTGTAACATCCTGAGAAAGTCCAAAATTATCAATTGAAACCTGATAATTCATTCCATTATTGTTCTCTTCTGATGTAGGACCATTATAATCTGTAGCAGAGAGGTAGAATTCACAAAGTTCACCATCTAGTATTTCAATACCATTTTCTAATACAACTCTCCAATATGATTTATCAGCTTCAGTATTATTATGATTCCAATAAAATTCTTTTGAAAACCAAATAGTATCATCAAGTGTGTAATTTAGTAAAACTTGAAAATCGGAATTGTTATCAACATCAATTCCATCAATTTCCGCTTCTATCATTATAGATGAACCTGTAGTTAAAGTATCATTTTCAGAAAAATTCGTAAAATCAGAATTAATTGCAGAGATAAAACTAACATTTGTTATTTCATTAAATGTCTCATCACTCCAATTATCAACAGCCAATTCCTGCTCAGATGAACTATCATCAATTACAAAAATCCTGTTATCATCAAGTGATTCCCATATCCATTCTTCATTGAAATATCGTTTGTATTTATATTGGACTGTATCGTTGCTTGTTTGAGGAAAAATCGTATTTCCAGTGAAAATCTTATCGTTGTTTTCATCTGTTAAAAAAGTTGCTTCTTCCCAATTCAATGGTTTTCCATCACCGAAAACAGCAACACTATCTGCGACATAACCACCGATGTTCAAAGAAAAAGCTACATTTACAGCTTGGGCAATTCCTTCTAAAGTGATATGGTAATAATTTCCTGAGTTATCATCAGTATAAATTGTTTCTGTATAATCAGTTGCAGATATATAGAATTCCAAACTATCTCCATTCAAAATTTCGCTGCCGTGTTCTAATTCTGTTCTCCAATATGAATCTTCATTAGGTTCATCATTGCTAAACCAATTAAAACTTTTCTCCTGCCACTCTTCCGAATCTTTTTTGAAATGCAAAGTTACTTCAAAATTGGAAACATTATTTGGATCAATTCCGTTCACTTGAACTTCAATTGCCGGTGTTGTACCAAAAGTTAAAGTTTGGTCATCAAGAAAATTTGTATATGTTGAATAATTTGAATCCAAAAATTGAACATCAGTGATTTGATGTTGCTCATAAAAAGTGATTTCCACTGTATTAGAAGGATCTGATTCTCCGGCAGGAGATGTGTAGGAAGCTGTAATATAATAGGAATAGGAGACAGATTCAGAAACGGTGTTATCAAAAAAATCGGTTTCGGTAGTAGAATCAAGAAATGAACCGTCACGGTAGATTTTATAATTGGATAGAGTTCTTTGGGCGGGAGTTTCCCAATTAAGAAAAATAGAATCTCCTGATAATTCAGTTGTTAAATTTTGAGGAGCAGTAAATATCGTAACTTCTGTAATGGAAGTCGCATTTGTTGCCATATCATAAGAAAATAAAGTTTGTTGAATACTATCCGAACTAAAACTGATATCATCAGAAGTATTTTGATCCCAATTATTATTTAGAGCAATCTTGAATTCGTAATCTCCCAATGAAATAAGAGTTTGAAAAGTGTAAACTTCATCATCATCCACATCTGTCATTTGAGTGAGAGTCGTATTTTGATTCCAATCCGTTCCTCCAATCTCTGAGAGAAAATCACCAACAACAACCGGAGGATTTTTACTATGAAACACAAATTCATCCCCACTCTTTCCACCAATGTAATGTCCGCAATTTGCTTGAAATATAATAGTCTCAGAAGATGTTAAAGTAAAACTTTGGTTTTCAAATGGCCAATCATTATCATTCCAACTATCACTTTCAATAACCTTATATTCATAAAAACCAGAACTTAACGTTCCTTCAAATTCCCAAATAGCATTTTCATTCAAAATCAGATCATAATCGTGATTTGAAGCTCCCCAGCTATTCATTGAGCCGACGAGATGCGGTTTTCGAGAATCAGGTATCCAATCTACGTTTGAAACAGTATTAAAATCAGTATCAGTAACATTTCCATCTAAATCTTTAACGTTGTAAACAGTGACAGTTCCGCTCTCAGAAGCAGAAAAAGTACCATCAATAACAAGAGTTACATTTTTGTAATGCGTTAATTTCGCAGAAGTAACATTAAATCCAACGGAAAATCCACTTAAATTATAATTTGCAGTGTTTTCTGCACTTTCCAGCTCGATATCTTCATTAAATCTAACTTGAAGGGTATTAGAACCTCCGATAAATGCTTCTTCAACTTGCGGTCCAAAAAGATCAACTGTTTCAGAAGCTAAAGTATTGAGTTCATCAACTCCGGTTACATAAGGTGGACTGGTGTAACCGGCAAAAAGTCTTAATGAAAATATTCCAGAACCATAGATTTCATCACCTTTTACCAAAGTTCCTTCAAATTCTCCATTGTGATTTCCTCCGGCAGAGCCGAGAACCAAAGCTACACTCGCCCCAGAAGATGAATTTCTCCACCCAACATAACTTCCATAATTTCCATAAAGCCTTTGTAAATTGGATTTGCCTGACCAGATAAGATCTAATAAATCCGGAGTTAAACCCGATTTTATATAACCAGTAGAACCAAAAAAATCATAAATTACATCCAAATAATCAGTTCCGGTTTCCAAACGAATTGTCTTTTTTACACCCCACTGGCTAAGAGTAGCTTGCACTGAATTTCCGGTTCCTTGCTCAATCGAAATCTGATAAATACTACTTTGTTGATCAGGATTTACATCAGATAAAGCTGCAAAATGATTTCCAGCTCCTTCATTAAAATCTCCATCTGTTTCTGACCAATAAGCGACATCCGAACTAATTACAGAATATGCTTCTCCATAACCATTTTTATAGAACATCCAGTTTACTTTTCCACCAATTCCCTCAAAAACTGCATAAATCTTGTCATTGTACATTATTAGCTCTTCCCCACCATCGTGATCAATATCAGATAGATAAGCAGCGGTCGTTTCAGCATAATCTCCATTTGCCCAACGAGCTGCTTCGGCATAAACATTGGCATTTTTCATATGAGAAGAGTAGCGATGTTCCCAACCGGCAACACTTCCACCTTCGTGCCAACCGGTTTCGTGGAGATTTATCATCAAAGTGTACCAGCCGAGTTGAGCTAAATTATTATTGGGAGCTGTCATCAGATTATTGTAAGCATCCGACCAAATGTAACCGTAATTCCAAGTAGGATTATGAAAATCTGAATGAGAAGGTGTTCCAGCCCAATTATTGTACCAACTATTATTACTTCCACCATAGCCGTTTTCTCCACCGAGAAGTCCGTAAGTCCCATTGTTTATGTCAACTCCGGTGCCATTAAAATCAGGATTACTTAAAGCACTATCAAGTTTCCAGACATTTACAGCAGGATAATTATTATAACACCACCAAAGCACATCTTGATAATTATCCAAACGGGAAGTATCGTGATGCTCATTCATCTCGGCAGCAACTTCCCAATCCGTTCCATAAACGGAAATTCCATATTGTCCGATATTCCAAATGTGATTTTTTGCTCCACTGGCATCGTAGTGCATTTTTCCTACAAAATCGTTATCAATAGGAATCACCCGCAGATTTATCCCACTTCCATTATTCATCCAATGTATCTTTTTATTATTTTGTCCACTGAGATGAGGCCAATCATCCAATACAACTGCTTCTACACCGTGTTGAGTCCAATTATCACCAATCCAATCTATTACACTTGATTCTGGATAATTTCCTGGAGAAAGCCAAACACGCTCTGGAATCCAAGCAACTTTGGGATTATAATTATAAAAATGACGAACCATATCACTTTCAATTTGAACCGACCAGTTGTTCATATCATCATTTACAAACGGCATCATATGCTGTCCCAGAGCAGAAGTCATCATTGAAGCCCAACCGGAATAGACTCCTGAAGAAAGCCAATCGTTAAATTCTGGATTATGCCATTCCGCAGCTGGCATAAGTGTGCCGGACATATGGAAATTACCAGGAATATTAGTAGCCTGATGGACTTCTAAAATTTCATCAAATCCACTGCTCTCATCAGGATATTGTCCGTAAAAAACTTCGGTATAAGTTAGCCCTTGATTTCCGTGATGAATAAAAGCACAATTTCCTCCACCATCTTGATTCTTTTCGTTTTGTTGAAACTCATCAATTATTTTATCATTTTTAATAATTTCAATTTTATAGGAAATGTCATCTATATTTTGAGGAAATTTCCAAGGGAAAGAGATTTCAAATAGATTATAATCTGAAGTTCTGAGAGAATTATATAAAACGGTATTTTGCCTTTTTGAATCTAATGATATTTTTTGATTTAGGAGAATTTGCTGATTTGATTTTTTTGTGAGGACAATTTTTATAAAAAGTTCTTCATTAGAAAAATTGTCTTTAATTATCTTATTACTTTTTCGATTTGACATATCATCAAAAGTTATTCTTAAAAATAGTTTATCATTTTCAATTCTGGAAAAGACAGAAGATATATCTCCAACTGCTCCATTTTTATCACCAATAATATCTGAGCCTATAAAATCTTCTTTTTGCCAGTTTTTTACATCACCATTTATCTCGAGTGCAAAAATAATCTGTATAATAAATAAACTTATAATAAATATTGCTGTTATTTTCATTATTTCCTCCGAAATTTAGAATTTTATAATACTATTTTTGTGATGTTTAAAGTCAATAAATTTAATTTTTATAAAGTAGTAAACAGAGAATTTATCAACAATTTGATTATGAAAATAATGTTTTTAATATTGTCTATTTGAAATGGCTAATCTGAATAAAATACTTGCCATATAGTTAGGTTTTTTTTTTTTGGAATAAATATGAGAAAAATAGGTAGGTTAATATGTCTAGAGTATGTGATATTTGTGGAAAAAGCGCTCTTACAGGAAATCATCGTAGTCACGCTTTAAATGCAACTAAAAGAAAATTTTTTCCAAATCTTGTAGCGATGAGAGCAGATATAAAAGGTGAAGTAAAAAGAGTAAAAGTTTGCACATCTTGTCTGAAAGCTAACAAAGTAAAAAAAGTAGTATAAACAAATAAAAAAAGACCGCAAGGTCTTTTTTGTTTTTATATTTAATTTTTCAATTTATGATTTAATCTTTTTTGAAAAATCTAAATTGAAATCACGAGTCAAGTTTTGAAAACGAATTAAGAAAACAAGCACTATTAATACACCTTTCAAGACGTAACTAAGGTTATTTTAAACAATATTTCTAAAAACTTACCAACCTTTTCAGGAGCATATTTATGGAATTATTAATAGAGAAAATTGAAATTCCACAAGATTGTAACATTATTTTTGGAATGTCTCATTTTATCAAAACAGTAGAAGATCTTTATGAAATCCTGATCAATAGTTTTCCGGGAATCAAGTTTGGATTAGCCTTTAACGAAGCAAGTGGTCCTTGTCTCGTTCGCAAAGAAGGGAATGATAACGAATTGATAGAAATTGCAGTTCAAAATCAACATAGAATTGCTGCCGGACACACTTTTTTAATAATTCTTAGGAATGCTTTTCCTCTTAATGTTTTACGAGATATAAAACTTTGTCGTGAAACTACCACTATTTTTTGTGCTACTGCCAATCCGATTGAAGTTATTCTTGCTGAAACAAAACAAGGTCGAGGTGTTTTAGGAGTGATTGACGGTTTTTCTCCGAAAGGAATAGAATTAGACACAGATATTACCAATAGAAAGAAATTTTTGAGAACTATCGGTTACAAAAGATAAGAATGCGTACTTTTCTTGCTCTTGAATTGAGTGATTCTTATCGAGCCAAACTAACCCAACTAATTAGCGAACTAAAAATATTTGATAACAATAATATCAAATGGGTAGTTCCAGAAAATCTACACATCACATTACAATTCATCGGAGAAACAAAAGAAAGTGATTTACCCGAGATATTTGATTTTTTGAAAGAATTATTCAAAGATAAACCCAAACTACAATTTATAAGTAAAAATTTATATCTCGCTCCCGGTAGAGATCCAAAGGTAATCTGGATTGAGATGCAAAACAACAATACTTGGATAATCAATTCTCATAAAAAGATAAAAAGTTTTCTAAATGAAAAAGGCTACAGATTCAATAAAAAACCTTTAAGATTTCACATAACCTTAGGAAGAATCAAAAAGAGAATTGATCCAGATACAATATACAAAATTTTAAATAAAAAGATTGAATTACTTGAGATTTTGATTGAGGATATTGCCTTGATCAAAAGTACGTTACGTCCACAAGGACCAATCTATGAAACTATAGCAAATTTTAATTTAAAAGGAGATAACGATGGCAAAAAATGATAAAAATTCTGCTTTGAAAACAGCGATGACTCAACTCGAAAAACAATTTGGAGTTGGTACAATAATGCGAATGGGCGATAAACCCAAAACTACAGTGGATGTAATTCCAACTGGAGCAATTAATCTGGATGCTGCTCTCGGAATCGGTGGAATTCCCAAAGGTAGAATTACCGAAATTTATGGAGCAGAGGCTTCAGGAAAAACAACCATTGCCCTGCATGTAGTAGCAGAAGCACAAAAAATAGGTGGAGTTGTAGCGTTTATTGATGTGGAACACGCTTTGGATCCTATTTATGCAGCAGCTATCGGTGTAGATACCGAAAATTTGTTGATATCTCAACCAGATGGCGGAGAACAAGCTCTGGAAATTGTAGAGACTTTAGTGCGAAGTAATGCAATAGATTTGATCGTACTTGATTCTGTCGCAGCCCTTGTTCCTAAAGCAGAAATTGACGGTAATATGGGAGATACTCACGTAGGTTTACAAGCTCGATTGATGTCTCAGGCTTTGAGAAAACTTACCGGAATTATCAGTAAATCAAATACTTCTGTTATATTTATCAATCAAACTCGTATGAAAATCGGTGTTCCGGCTTATGTAAATCCTGAAACGACAACCGGTGGAGTTGCCCTTAAATTTTATTCATCAGTGAGATTAGAAGTTCGTAAATCATCATCAATAAAAAAAATGGGGGCTGTAATTGAAATTTTAGGAAATCTTATCAAAGTTAAAATCGTTAAAAACAAATTTGCTCCACCATTCAAAACTGTGGAATTCCCATTAATTTATGGTCAAGGAATATCACATCTCGATATTATTCTGGATCTCGCTGTAAAAAACGACTTTGTGAAGAAAAGTGGCTCTTGGTATTCTTACGGAGATAAAAAATTGGGGCAAGGAACAGATAAAGTAAAAGATTTTTTACTGAATAATCCAGATGAATTAGTAGCGATTGAAGAAAAGGTTAAAAAATTATTAGGTTTAGGAACAGATACGGAATAATTGATCAACTTATTCCATAACGATTCCTTTGTAGAAACAACTGAAGATGAAGATTCAGATAAAAAATAGATCAAAAACAATTTCATATATAATTTTAGATTACGTTTATCAGGGGATTTTGCCAAACAAAATCCTCTATTTTTTTGCCCTTTTTCCAGATGCAGAACAAGAAGTATCTGAAGAGATTTGGCAAGATATTGAAATAGAATTAGAGAAATTTGCCTGGCAGAAATTGCTTAACTTTTTAGCATATCGGGAACGAAGTGAAAAAGAATGCTCCCTTTTTTTTAAGAAAAATTTGTTTAATGAAGAATTATCTCAAAGATTGATTTCTAAAGCAATAAAACTCAATTATCTTAATAGTGAACGTTTTGCAGAACTATTTGTGCAAAGCTTGATTGAACAGAATAGATCAAAAAATGAGATCGTGAATAAATTATATGAAAAAGGAATTGAAAACGAAGTTACTCATAAATTGTTATTGAAATATTATCAAAGTGCTCATATTGAAATTCTAAAACAAAATATTTTGAAAGTTGCCAAAAGATATTCTCAATTACCCAAAAATAAACAAAGAGAAAAAATCCTGAACAATCTAATTCGTAAAGGATTTTCTTACAGTGAAATAATCAGTGAAGTAGCTGCAATATTAGCTACGGAATAATTGTCTGAACCACTGATTTTCACGGATTAATTGATTACACTGATTAAGAATAATCAGAACTTTGATTCATTTGATTATGAGATTTTTATAATTAAAAAATCTCAAGTCGGGTTTTGGGTGTTTCGTCGTTAAATATTGTATTACAACCTGGAATAATCATTATAATTTATGTTTAGATAGGAGAGCCAAAACCCGACTCGGGATTTTAATCTTGCTTTTCTAAATCATAGCCTATCATTTAATCATAAAAATCATAATTTAAACAATGCGTTATCTTTCCAAACAATTCTTAATCTGCGAAATCAGCGTAATCAATTAAATCCGTGGTTCAGACAGGAAAATTCAAAAAATCATTCATACAAAAAGAGCTGTCATAATTGACAGCTCTTAATTTTATATTAATGTGTTATTTATCAAACAATTCCCTGATCAAGCATAGATTCGGCAACTTTGAGGAAACCGGCAATATTTGCACCTTTTACATAGTCAACATAACCATTTTCCTGTTTTCCATATTCTACACATTGCTCGTGAATATTGATCATTATTCTATGCAATTTTTCATCAACTTCTTTGCTAGACCAGCTAAAACGTAAACTATTTTGAGACATTTCCAATCCGGAAGTGGCAACACCACCAGCGTTAGCTGCTTTACCCGGAGCAAAAAGAATCTTATTATCTTGTAAAACTTCGATAGCTTCTGGAGTAGTAGGCATATTTGCACCTTCAGAAACACAAATACATCCGTTTTTAGCAAGAATTTCAGCATCTTCTTTCAATAGTTCATTTTGAGTTGCACATGGCAAAGCTACGTCAACTTTTACTTCCCAAGGTCGTTTATTAGCATAGAAAGGAACATCATATTCATTTGCATAATCTTGAACCATATCACGGTTTGAAGCTCTCATTTGCAATAAATAATCTACTTTTTCACCAGTGATTCCAGCTTCATCATAGATATAGCCGTCAGGACCGGAAAGAGTTACTACTTTTCCACCAAGTTCATTGACTTTTTGAATTGCTCCCCAAGCTACATTACCAAAACCAGAAACTGCTACAGTTTTTCCTTCAAAAGTTTCATCAATAGTTTTAAGCATCTCTTCTGCAAAATAGACATTACCAAAACCGGTAGCTTCTGGTCGAATAAGGCTTCCACCCCAGTTTAATCCTTTTCCGGTAAGAACCCCAGTAAATTCATTACGAAGTTTCTTATACATTCCAAAAAGATAACCGATTTCTCTTCCGCCAACACCAATATCTCCAGCCGGAATATCAGTATTTGGTCCGATATGACGATACAATTCACTCATAAAAGCTTGGCAGAAACGCATAATTTCATTATCAGATTTTCCCTTTGGATCAAAATCAGAACCACCTTTTCCACCACCCATTGGAAGAGTAGTAAGGCTATTTTTAAATACTTGTTCAAATCCCAAAAATTTCAAAATACTAAGGTTCACACTCGGGTGAAAACGCAAGCCACCTTTGTAAGGACCGATAGCACTATTGAATTCAATACGAAAACCACGATTTACATGAACTACACCACGATCATCAACCCAAGGAACTCGGAACATAATCTGTCTTTCGGGTTCCACAATTCTATCCATGATTTTGGCATCCTGAAAGCGAGGATTAGCTTCATAAACCTCCCATACAGAATCTACAACTTCTTTTACTGCTTGCAAAAATTCCGGTTGTGTTGGATTTTTTGCTTTTACTTCATCCAAGAAAGCTATTTTGTTCATGCTTCCCTCCATTTTTTTATTTTTTTGTTAAAATTTTTTTACCTTTTTTTATGTCAAGATTTGTCATAATAATTATTTTATAATATCTTTTTGATAAACATTTAGTAATACTAAAGCTGTGCTATACATACTGATACAACAATGCAATATACAGTAACGGTACAACATGGATATCAAGTTATTTATAATTAATTTGGCATCTTTCATAGAGTTGGTTACACTTTTACGAATATTTAAAAATAAAGCAAAA
>JAIORE010000193.1 GCA_021108315.1 Candidatus Cloacimonadota bacterium | reverse complement strand
TTTTTAAAAATAACTCCAATATTATTTAATGACTTTGATATTCCAATTTTATCAACAATAGATTGCATTATTTTTAATGATTTTTGATAGTATTCCAACGCTTTTTTATGATTAGTTAAATAGTAATAAGTATTTCCAATAGAAATATATGAAATCGCAATAGTTTTTTTATCGCCAATATCTTCGCATATCTGAGCTGACTCAAGTAGATAGTGCAAAGCATTATCATAGTTACTTAATTTTTGGTAAACAACACCAATATTGTCTAAAGATTTGCACAATCCTTTCTTATCACCAATTATTTTATACAATTCGATTGCTCTTTGATTATAATCCAAGGCTTTATCATAAAAACTTTTATGAAAATAAACATTTCCGATAGTTGACAAAGAATTTGCTTTTTCTTTATCATCTTTAATATTTTCAGCTAATTCAAAAGATTTTTTAGCATAATCTAAACTTTTATCTGAATTTTTATCTAAATATTCTTGGGAAAGTTTGTTTAAGCGGTGAACTTTTTCTTTTCCAATTTTTTTTAGTTTAGATAATTTCTTTTCAAGATTTTCCATAGTTTTCATAAAATCTACTCCAAATTACTTATTAGTTTATGTCTCTGAATTTCAAAAGAAAATTACTTACTTTCTCAATAATTAGGTGAGTTTTTTTCCTCAGTTTTTCTTTCATCTTTTTTTATTCTTGTTCCCAAGTTTTACTTGGGAACACACTAACCTAAGAAGCTTCTGCTTCGTTTTTGTCTCTCACTAAACAGGGCTTAGCTTTTTATTTCGTTCTCAGCCGACCGAAGGGAGACCTGCGAAGCTCACCTGGTGCTTGTGAACAAGCTGGAGAATTTTCTCATTTGAAGCCCTTGAAAGGGCTAATAGTCTTGGCTTTGTACTGCAATCCACATGCTAAAGCACGTGGTTAATGATATTAACCGCAAACTTTAGTTTGTGATGACAAATACCGATTACACATTTCCATAGTCCTTTCAATGATTTTTCAACAGTTTTATATATTCTCAGGTTTTATCCCAAATTTTCTCATTAGAAGCCTTTGAAAGGGCTGATAGTTTTGATTTAACTACATTCCACACTCTGAAGCGTATGGTTAATGATATTAACCGCAAACTTTAGTTTGTGGTGATAAGTATAGACCACACATCTCTATAGTCCTTTCAAGGACTTTTAGTATCAACTTCTCAAAAATCATTCTCTCAAAATTATTATCTTCTGTCAACCTCCTCAAAAATCTCAATCAAAAATAGATTCAATAACAGGTTTCAAATTATATATTTCTACAGGTTTGTGAAGATATGCTATCGGATTTACTTTTTGTGCTCTTACAAAGATGTTGCTTTCAGAGTAACCTGTCATAAATATTATGGGATTTTTTTTATAAGCAATAATTTCCAGAGCAGCTTCAATTCCATCAATTTCACCAAACAAATGAATATCCATTAATATTACATCCGGTTTTTTTTCTTTTGCTTCGCTAATAGCTTCTTCTCCACTCGCTACAAAACTGCATACTTCAAAACCTTCATTTTCCAGTTCCAATTTTAGACTTTGAGCAATTATAACTTCATCTTCAACTATTAGAATTCTAATTTTTTTCTTCATTTTAAACTCTCTTTTTATGTATATTATCTTTAAATTTGATATGCCATTTTAAACCGTTTTCTACCTCATAGCTAACTTCACCTCTTAACTGATATTTTATGAGAGAATACATAGTTTGAAGCCCCATTTTTTTTAACTTTTCCAAATCAAAATTGTTCGGGATACCAATTCCATTATCAGATAGATGAATATTTATAGTTCCATTTACTTCCTTATATAATTTAATATTTATTTCACCTTCCGAATTATTGGGAAAAGCATGTTTAAATACATTAGAAATAAGTTCATTAAAAATTAATCCCAGAGGTATTGCAGAATCAATTAATACAAAGATATTTTCCATTTCCAGCTTAAATGATAATTTTTTTGATTGAATAAGATAATTCCGTTTCAGCATCATGATAAGATCCTGAATATATTCTTTCAGATTGATATTGGAAATATCTTGTGCCTGATACAATTTTTGATGAACCAGCGACATAGCTGTGATCTTATTTATGATTTCTTTGAAAATTATTTGGGTAAATTCATTGTCCGAGCGTCTGGATTGCATCTTAAGCATTGCCGAAATAACTTGCATATTGTTTTTGGTTCGATGATATAGTTCTTGAAGAAGCGAGGTTTTTTCTTTTAAATCTTTTTTTATTTGTGCTTCTGCTTGTTTGCGTTCGGTGATTTCATGGGTAGTTCCTTGAAATCCAATTGGTAATCCTTTCTTATTAAACAGCATTTTCGTGTTGATCTCAACAGGAAATTCAGTTCCATCTTTACGCAACATTACTGCTTCAAAAGTGAGGTGCTTAATTTTTTTGTAATTTTTAATAGCATTTAATGATTTTCTTGCCATGCTAAAAAATTCTTTTGTACTGGAATGCTGAGACAACCTGCTTCCAACCCACTCTTCTACAGTGTGTCCTGTTATATTTTTTATAGACGGACTGACATAGGTAAAAAACAGTTTCAGATTCATCTTCCAGATCACATCTATTGAATTATCAGCTAACAAACGATATTTCTTTTCGCTTTTTTGTATTGCTTCTTCTGCCTGTTTGCGGTCGGTGATGTCGATAAAAGTTTCAAGCAGAACATTCTCATTGTTAAAGATAATCTCATTGACAGTCTTAATAATTGGTATTTCCTTGCCGTCATATTTTCGTAATATCCTTTCACTATTATCAATTTTTTGCCCTTTATCAAGAATCGGACATTCTTTTTGCTCCGCCGGACAAAGATATTTACCACAATTTTCACCTATTATGACATCCACATTCGCAACACCTGTCATCTTTCTAGCTGTCTCATTAATCCATTTAATCTTCCGATCCTTACCGATAACCACAACCCCGAACGGTGATTTTTCCAAGATTGTTTTAGTGTTGTTATGTGCTCGTTTAAGTGCTTCTTCTGCCTGTTTGCGTTCGCTGATGTCAACAATGATTCCTCTTAAACCAATAGGTTTATTATCCTTGAAAATTGCACTTGAGTATATCAAAATCGGAAAAGTAATTCCATCTTTTCTCAAGGCAGTGTATTCATGATTACCAATTTTCTTTCCTGAAAGTTTATTTCGGATATTCACTTTTGCCCTGTCTCTATCTTCCGGAATTAATTTTTGTAGAACATTAATTCCTTTTTTAAATTCTTCATGAGAATATCCAAAAGAAGCAAACGCTTGATTATTCACATAAGTAAGATTTCCATCAATATCAATTTCATAAACAATTTGCGGTAAAAGATTTGTCATATCTCTGAATTTTTTTTCACTCTCTTGTAACATTTTCACTGCTGTATTGCGTTCGGTAAGATCTTCTTGCATTACAACCACATTTGTCAAGGTGCCTGTCGGATCCAAAATGGGGAACATTCTACATTTTGTAATTGTTTTCTTATTTTTGTAGGGTGAGATGAATTCTATTTCAGGAGTTTCAACGATTTTCCCAGTCAACGCTTCCTTAAAGTATTTAACTACATTCTGCTTTACATTCGCCGGCTCAGTGAGTGCATTTCTTCCCAGAATCATCTCCTTGTTGGGAACAGAGTAGAATTTCAGAAATGCTTCATTTACCATTACATTGAACCCTTTGGAATTCATTACAAAGGTGGGAAAGGGCGATTGTTGAATAAGACTCTTCAAAAAAATATTCTTTGCTTTGATCTCCTTCTCTACCCGTTTATTCTCGGTGATATCGCGAACAATTATTTGAACAGATTGTCTTTCAAGAGATGGTATAAATATATTTTCATAAAATTTACCATTTCTTTCATCCTCAAATTTGATAGTAAGGTTTTCCTTAATTGATTTATTTATAATGTCTATTCTTTTTTGAAAGATATGCTCAGGGAAAAGTTCAATAGCATTTTTGTTAATAATATCTTTTATCTCATTACCTAAGCTTTTTGCAAATGGAAGATTTATAGAAATAATATTCATTTTATTATCAATCTCAGCAATGAAATCAGGTGAATTATCTACAAGATGTTGGTATCTTGCTTTAGATTTTTTAATTTTTTCTTCTGCTAGTTTGCGGTCGCTGATATCTTGCTGAATTGATGCTATTTCAACAAGTTCACCTTTTGAGTTTTTAATTGCAAAGACACTTGTAAGAATGGGATATATTTCTCCATTCTTATGCTTGCAAAATACTTCTCCTTTCCATTCACCTTGTGTTTTTACCGTTGAGCGAATCTCTTTAGCAATAGCAGTTGTATTTTTGGTAACCATCATATTTGCAGGATCTTTGTTCAGAAGTTCATCCCGTTTATAACCACTCATTTTTTCAAAAGCAGGATTAATATAATGTATCTTACCTTCAAGATTTGTTAGAATTACCCCATCACTTGTGTTGCGAATAATTTCAGCAAGGCGGAGATTAATTTGTTCAGCCTGTTTGCGCTCGGTAATATCATGTCCGATAATAACAATGCCTTTTCTCTTACCATCCGAATGAGAAACAGGAACTTTAGTCACATCATAAATCCGAGCTGAACCTTCGGAATCGGGAATTGTCTCTTCTGCATGAATAATATCATTCTCTTTCCAGACTTTTGCATCACTTTCTTTGCAAGTAAGGAATGAACCTCGAAGCTTACTATTGAATTCTGCCAATTCGGAATCATTTTTTCCCCGATAGTCTATGCCATCAAGCTGAAAAATACGGATGGCGGCTTCATTAGCCTTGAGCCAATGGCTATCTCTATCTTTAAAGCAAACAAAATCGGGCATGTTATCAATCAAAGTTTGTAATTGTTTTTCACTTTCCCGCAAGTTTTCTTCTGCTTTCTTTTTTTCTGTAGTATCTCTGGCAATTCCACAAAGACCGATTACTTTACCTTCGGAATTTTTTATAGTAACTTTAATTGTATGAAAAGAATGTAATTCTCCTCTGACTGTTTTTTTGTGTTCATCAATTAATATTCCTTTCTTGAAAACTTTCTTATCTTGTTCGATGAGATAGTTTCCAGCTTCTTCTCCAAAAAGCTCGATGTCTGTTTTCCCGATCAGATATGATGCTGGTAATCCGAAAAGTTTTTCCATTGCCGGATTAACGTGGATATATTTAGAATTTATATCTTTAATAAAAATCGAATCAATTGCAGATTCGGAAATTACCCGAAATTTCTCCTCGCTCTCACGCAACTCTTTTTCCGTCTGTTTTCTATTTGTAATATCATGATATTGAGATAACAAATTTTTTGGCTTACCTTCGGCATCCAATATGAGCGAACAAATCATTTCTGTAGGAAAAATTGAATTGTCTTTTCGTTTAACAGAAACTTCTCCTATCCATTTTCCTTTAGATAATATTGTTGGAATAATTATTTCATTTAATTGTTTTATGCCTTCTTCATTACTAAACATAAAGATTGATTTTCCAATTATTAAGCTATCATCTTCAAAATCACCGAGTGTAAGAAGCCCTTGGTTTACATATTCTATTTTTCCCTGTAAATCTGCTATCACAACTGCTTCCGGTGTTGTTTCCACGACTTTAGATAATCTTCGGATTTTTTCTTCTGCCAATTTATTTTTATTTTTTTCCACTTTTAATTTAATAGCGTTTTCGATAGCGGGAATCAATCTCAACAAGTTTTCTTTGAGAACATAATCCCATGCACCTTTTTTTATGGAATCAGCAGCAGTTTCTTCTGATAGGCTACCTGTTATGATAATGAACGGAATATTAGGAATAATTTTTTGGGCTATTTTCAATGCTTCAAATCCAGTAAATTGTGGCAAACTATAATCTGAAAGAATTATATCGGGTTTGAAGTTATGAATAGCTGTTATAAAATCTTTTTCTGTTTCAACCAACTCTGATGTAAAATCAAATTTTTGCTTTGTTAATTCATCTTTGATAAGTTCCGCATCAAGCTTACTGTCTTCCAGCATTAGTATTTTCATTTTTTTCATTTTACCTCTTTAGAAGCCCTTGAAAGGGCTGATAGTATTGGTTTTGTACTTCATTAACCACACGTTGAAACGTGTGGTTAATGTGATCAGTGTTTTCATTCTTTTTTTTTTCAAATTATTTCTGATATTCTGCTCAATTTTTATTAACCACAAACTTTAGTTTGTGGTAACAAATATAAACACACATTTTTTAGTCCTTTCAAGGACTTTTTATTAGATTGTATTTTTTCATGTGTTTTCCCTATTTTTCTTAAAAAGCTTTGAAGCCCTTGAAAGGGCTGATGTTCTTGGTTTTGCACTACATTCCACACGTTGAAACGTGTGGTTAATGAGATCAATGTTTTTATTTATTCCTATTTATGTTTTTTCATTTTGTTTCCCAGATTACTCCTTTGATATTCATTTCCAAATCTTTTTTTTCTTCAAATTATTTCTTAGATTATGCTCAATATTTGTTACCACAAACTTTAGTTTGTGGTAGCAATATAAATACACATTTTTTAGTCCTTTCAAGGACTTTTTATTAGATTATATTTTTTCATATATTGTTCCCATTCCTCATTAAAGGACACTTTTCTATGATGTTCTTTCTGATTTTTTATATAACGAATAATATTATCTATCTGACTATTTGAAACAGAAAAAGCAGCATACCTTTTTGCCCAACTAAATTTTGCTTTAAAAATTCCAGCTTCGTTTATTGTATGTGAAGAAGTACCCTTTAAAAATTGCATCATTTTTTCAATAGACAATTTCACTGGTAAATCAACTAATAAATGAATATGCTCGAGATTTACATATCCGATTTTATAATAAATTTCGTTTTGAATACAAATATCCTTAAAAATACTAATTGTTTTTTTTGCTTTATCGGCATCACTAAAATACGGAAATCTTTCTTTTGTTGACCAGATTAAATGTAACCAACAAACTTTCATTGAATGTTTATTCATCTTTCCTCTTTAGAAGCCCTTGAAAGGGCTGATAGTCTTGGTTTTGTACTTCATTCCACACGTTGAAACGTGTGGTTAATGAGATTATTGTTTTTTTATTTCTATTCATTTTTGTTAATTTTTTCATTTTGTTTCCCAGTTTATTCATCTGATATTAATTTCTAAATTTTTTTTCCTCAAATTATTTCATCAAAAAAATCAACTAAGATAACACCTCTAACTCCTTCCCCTTACGAAGGGGAAGGGGCGGGGATGGGGTTAACCACAAACTTTAGTTTGTGGTAACAAGTATAGACTATACATTTCTATAGTCCTTTCAAGGACTTTTCAGGAGGAGGTTCATTCAAGATTGCCCAGAACGAACCAAGTTCTTTCACTGCTTTCATGAAGTCTTCAAATTCTACAGGTTTCACTACAAAAGCATTAGCACCAAGATCATAGCTTGTTATCAGGTCGCTTTCCATTTTGGATGAAGTAAGTATAACTACCGGAATATTGCAAAGTGTATCACTTTCTTTAATCTGCTTAAGTACTTCTAATCCATCAACTTTCGGCATCTTCAGATCAAGCAGTACAACAACCGGATTACCATTTTCCCTGTCTTTGTAATTAGCACGTTTAAAAAAATAATCCAGAGCTTCCTCTCCATCTCGTACAACATCTATCTTATTTGCTAAATTGATTTCACGTAAAGCAGCAAATGTAAGTTCAATATCTCTCTCGTCATCTTCTGCTAATAGTATTCTTTTCAGTTCAATCATTTTTTCCTCCAATCATTCATAACACATAATTATATATTTTTTCTGTCAATAATTAAAATATTCATTTAGTATCTTATTTCTAATATTCTTGTATTTTTTGACAGAAAATATTTTAAATTCTTTGTAACTTGTTTTTCTATCTCGTTCCCAAGCTCTATGTTAGCTGATTATAAATGAAGCAGAAGCTTCATAAATTATTGTGTTCCTAATCTGAAGCTTTGGAACAAGTACGTTTTAATTTTTTCGTGTTAATTTCGAGTTAATTCGTGGTTTCATCTTTTCCAGTTCATCTGGGTTATGTATTAGATAGCGTAAAAAGGAACGAAGCACCTTTATTTATCTTTCCTACTGCTCTGATCTCACCACCATGTTTCATTATAATTCGTTTTGCATTTGCCAATCCGATACCTGTGCCGGGGAATTCATTAACACTATGTAAACGTTGAAAAACACCAAATATCTTAGAAACATATTTTTGATCAAAACCAGCTCCATTATCTTTGATGAAAAAAATGGTGTTGCCATCAGTATCTTTCTCTGTTCCAATATGAATCTCAGGATTTTTATTATTACCGGTAAATTTAATAGCATTCGAGATAAGGTTAATCCAAACTTGCCGGATTAATGAAACATCAATGTTCACATCTGGCATATCATCAATTATGATAGAAATATTAGAATCTTTGATTTCAATATCGAATGTCTGCAATGCTTCATTTATTACTGTTTTCATATTAAAATTAGTTTTATTTACATTTTTTCTACTAACTCTGGAGAAAATGAGCAAATCGTTGATCAACTGGTTCATTTGTTTTGAAGAATTAATTATATAATCGAAATATTTTAATGATTCTTCATCTAATCTATTCTTGATATTTTGTTTGAGAATTTTGGTGAATCCGTCAATATGACGTAGTGGTGCTCGTAAATCGTGTGATACGGAATATGAAAATGCTTCTAATTCTTTATTAGCATCTTCCAGTTTTTTATTAGATGTATTGAGTTCTGCTCGTGATTCATTCACATCTTCAAGAAGAAGAGCAAGCGATTGTTGAGATTTTTCAATTTTGTTAGTTTTTTTCTCCAATTCTTTATTTTTTTCTTCTAATTTTTTGGTACGGTCTTTCACAAGTTCTTCTAATTGTTTACGGTATTTTTCTAATTCTTCTTCTACTTTTTTTCTCTCTGTCACATCTTTTGTTATTGCTATAAATGAAATTATTTTACCTAATGAATCCCGAATAACACTTGAGGATATTTCACTACGGAAGAAACTACCATCTTTTCTCAACAAAGAATATCCAATATTTTTAGTGAATCCTTTTTTTAAAGTTTTTTTCATGTTTTTCACAGCTTTTTCTTTGTTTTGAGGTATAATTAAATCAAAAGCCTTTTTACCAATTATTTCTTCTTTTGTTGAAAAGCCATGCATTATTAATGTTTCTTGATTACACTCAATTATTGTTCCGCTAAGATCACTAACAGTGATAGCATCAGGAGATGATTCAATCATACTTCTGAATTTTTCTTCGCTTTCTTTCAGTGCTTTCTCCGTCTTCTTACGTTCAGTGATGTCAATCCCAGCTCCAAAAAAATAATCAAAGTTTCCTTGTTCATCAAGTATTGATCTTCCGTGCCATTCAACTAAAAGTGTTTTTCCATTCTTTTTCAATATCCAATTTTCATTAATCTGCCCTTTATGATTTTGAATTAAGCCTTTAAAAACCTGTGACAGCAGTTTATGGTCTTCTTCCGGAACAAAAATGGAAAGATAATCTTTTCCAATTACTTGATTGCTCTCATAACCAAGAGCCTCAAGCATCGAATCATTCATCATTATTGTTTTCCCATTTTTATCAATTGCAACAAAAAAAACAGGAGATGCTTGAACAAGAGTAGTAGAAAATGTTTTTTCTTTTTGAAGGTTCTTTTCCGCTTTCTTGCGTTTTGAAATATTTATAATAAGAAGAATAATAATTAACATTTGCAGAGCTACAAAAACAATTACGCCCCAAATTAAAATCTTGTTTTCTTCATAAAATGAGTACGGTTTGTTTATGATAATACTACTTTCCGGTAAATCGGCAGTATTAATACCAAATCGCTGCAATTGTTCATAATTGAACATAAATTGTGTTTGAGGTTCTGTTAGCACAGGAATATCCCGCACCTTTTCTCCTTTCAGAATGCGTTGAGCCAATTCTGCTGTAATCTGACCATGATAAAAACCTCCAAACAATTTTCCCCCTACAATGCCATAGGACAAAACCTGAACAGAATTCCCATACATAGGCTGTTTACTTGCTTTTGATACACGCGAAACAGTTTCATCAAAAGAATAATACTTTCCATCCTTATCGCGATTGAATGTCCCAAAAAATAATATTGTATCATCAGATAATTTGTTTACCTTGTCCTCAATCTGAGCCATAGATAAGCTGCTATCAAAACGAATCATCAGGATATCATCATAGTATTTGAATAGCTTTTGTACCATATTCCAGAAATATAATCCTGTGGGTGTATCATCAATAATAAATACTATCTCGCTGGTTTTGGAATGCAGACTCAAAGCCAAATCAATTGTTTCACGTACCGATTGAATCTCAAGAATTCCTGTAAATATATTATTATCTATAAGATCGGGAGCATCTAAATTATTTACTCCACAGAATACTATTGGTGTATCTGGAAATAAATCTTTATGATATTCACGGAGAAAATCAAAGGCATTATCATCAGAAGATATAATCAAATCAAATTTCTGATTACCATACTTATAACTATACAAGTCATATAACTTCTCTTTGTATTGAGTTCCATATTCTATAGCTTTAGAATCCATATATTCTATTATCAAATCAATACTATTTTTTGGAGATTTCAAGACAGATTCTATCCCTTTGACAATATTATCAGTTTGAACAAAACCTTTATGATAAGAATTTAGGATGAGAACTTTTTTTGTTGTATTTTCCTGAGCGAATAGGAACGAATTCAGCAAAAAGATAATTACGGAAAAAGTAAAAATACAAATATTATCAGATTTACTTTTTTTTATTGTCATTAGTCTTATCTCCTTTATAATGTATGCATTTAAAAAATTTGGTGGTTAGCGTTTCTTTTCAAGTTCTTTCTCTTATCCTTCAATTATTTTATCAGAATTTCAGCCACAATTTATGATTAACCACAAACTCCAGTTTGTGGTGACAAGCATAGCTCATACATCTATTTAGTCCTTTCAAGGACTTTTTATTGAATCCCAATTTCTTTAAAATCTTGAAGCCCTTGAAAGGGCTGATAGTCTTGGTTTTGCACTACATTCCACACGTTGAAACGTGTGGTTAATGAGATATTTGTTTTTATTTTGTATTACTTATTTCCTAACATTTCTCACTTCAAATCCAATTCTTCAAACTCACCCTCAGTCCCTCTCTTTATCTAAAGCGAGGGATGACTTCAGCTTTTCTTCTTCTTGCTTTTCTTATGTTCCTTCTCTTGAAATTAAGAGAAGGACAGTAGGATGAGTTCATCTAGAAAAATAAACAAATCATCATAGTTTATAAAAAAATGTACTTTGGCAAATCATATCATTAACCACAATCTTCAGTTTGTGGTGATGATCATAACTCATACATCTATTTAGTCCTTTCAAGGACTTTTTACTGAATCCCATTTTCTTTAAAATCTTGAAGCCCTTGAAAGGGCTGACAATCTTGGCTTTGTAGTTTATTCCACACGCTGAAGCGTGTGGTTAATGAGATATTTGTTTTCATGTTGTATTTCTTATTTTTCCAAATTCCATATACATCGAATTAATTTGGTGGTTAGTGTTTCTTTTCCAATTCCTTCACTTTATCCTTCAATTCTTTTATCCTGAATTCTCTACCTACGAAAAGGTCGTTGAATTCTTCTAATTTCATATTTTTTTCTTCTAATTCTGCTGTGCGTTCTTTTATCAGTTCCTCTAAGTGTTTGCGGTGTTTTTGAAGTTCTGTTTCAGCTTTTTTTTGCTCGGTAATGTCAATGTCTGTACCTCGATAACCTACAAGATCTCCTTTGTCATTAATAATAGGAAGTCCACTTGTTGAGAGCCAAACAATTTTACCGTTTTTATGTACATTTCTGTTCAAAAATCTGAAAAGTGGTTTCTTCTCTGCGAACAATTCGAGAGTTGCTTTTTTCAAAGGTTCAATGTCATCAGAATAAAATAGGTCATACGAATGTTTTTTACCTACAATTTCTTCAGGTTTATATCCCAGTAGTTTCTCTACGATCGGACTCGCATAAGTATATAAAGCAGTATCATCAACTTCCCATACCCATTCTTCTGCACTTTCCACAACCTGCCGGAATCGTTCTTCATTTGCTTGCAATTGCTTTTCTGCTTGCTTACGTTCGGTGATGTCTTTCATTAAACCAAGCATTTTTTTTGCTTTGCCATTTTCATCAGCAAGAAAAATACCACTATCATCTATATCAAAATATTTTCCATCCTTTCGTTTGAAACGATATTCAACTTGATAATTAGAACATTTCTTCATTGCGTTGTTAAGTAAGTCTAATGAATTCTTACGATCATCATTGTGAATAAGCTTTTCCCAATTAGAGATGTCAACTTTCTGAAACTCTTCGAGAGACCAACCCGTTATTGTTAGGATATCACCCGACCAATTGATTTTACCTGAAAGAATATCGTAATCATACATTATTTGACCGGATTGTTCTACCAGCAGACGGTATTTTTTTTCACTTTCTTTCAAAGCAATTTCACCTTCTCTTTGTCTTCGTAAAATCTTGAAAGTAATTAATCCACTCACTATACAAAAAATAAAGATAACAGTTCTAATGAAAATATTATAATCTGGAATATTTAGAGCAAGAAGTTCGATAAATGAACTTTCCTTATGAAAAGCAAAAGAATAAAAAATGCTGTCCAGCAACCAGAACAAGCAACCCAACAATAGAAATATATTAATGATAAAACCTGTTTTTTTATAATCAATATATACTTTTAATTTAAAAAAGTTTCTAACAGGTTTAATATTTAAAAGTACATCAGCGAGAAGTAAAATTACAAAACTGACAGCTGCTTGTTTTATTGTAACAAAAAAAGAGAAATGAAGAGGAATCGTATTTGGAGCATTTGAACCCCAAATCCAAGTTGGTGGATTATGAGTTATTGCCCATCTGCTTAATGTTAACAAATTTATTGAACTGAGAATACGGAAAGGAATTTCCACAACATACATACTCAGCCACCATTTATAAACTTTCTGCTTTTTTCTTATACTGGCAAAAATTCCATGCCATACAATCCAGAGAGTAAATGGTGGTACAACCAAGAAAATTGCATAGCCATTACTTGCTCCCCACAACCACCACATTGTCTGACAGCCACCGAATACAGCAGAAAGCAAACCATATTTCCAGCCCCAGCTTAAGGTTATCAGTATGGGAAACAATAATCCAAGTAATATAGCAGCAGTGTATTCCCCAAATGGGAAAATTATTGTATGGAAATTGACATAAAATCCGATTAATCCGAAAATAATAGAGATTGAAATTTTATATTTATTACACATTAATATATTGAACAATTGTTTCCTCCTATTGTGGTTTTCAGCAGACTGGAGTTCAGAATGCGACATAGAAATATAAAAAAATCAAAAATATACCACAGAATGCAACACAAACTATAAGTTTGCGAAATAAGGTGATAATATTTTCTATCAGATTGAGTTTTCAAATTTGAATTGGACAATATTCATTCTCAAGTTCTTATCCAATAAATATTTTCAAGAAATTTGAAAAAGCTCAAGAAAAAGGTGCATTATGAGTAAGGAAATCTCTCCATTTGGCTTATAAAGCTTTTCTCAAACTTATCACAAAAACAGCACCGGTTGGTTTATTATCTTCAACGGAAATTGAACCGCCATAACGTTCAATTGTTTTTCTTACAATATGTAATCCAATTCCAGTATGACCACTTTTACCAAAGTAGAAGCCTTCTTTAAATATTTTATCTTTAATTTTATCTGGAATTCCTGTTCCATTATCCATAAATTTTATTTTACACAGATTGTTATTTGAAGATATTTTGATGTCAATTTTGGTGGAATTTCCGTGTTTTATAGAATTTGTAATCAGATTTGTGAAAACTGATTTTAACGCATCATCCACCAATACTCTGCCATTCCCTTCAATATTGAATTTGATTTCCGAAAACTCAGTAATGATATCATTAATCAATTTATTTATTTCTATTTCAATCAACTCTGAATTTAAATCTATAAATGATTCATATTTTTTATAATCTGCGATTGTTTTTAAACTAACATTAACTCTCTTTTCTATTTCAGCGAGCATATTGTAATTTGATGTTTTTTTGAAGATTTTTACAGCACTTTTGATAACTATAAAATCATTTGCAAGATCATGCCTAATTATTTTATTCAACATTATTAATCTTTTACGACCAATTTTCAACTCTTTTTCTGCTTTTTTACGCTGGATTATTTCTTTTTCCAGTTGCTCATTTGCAGAAACAAGTTCTATATTTGCTATTCGATAAATTTCTGCTTCTTTTTCCTTTTTTTCTGTTTCATATCGGGTTTGCATTTCAGCAATTTTTTTACTGCTTTCTTCTGTGAAAATACTATCTTTGATTTTTGAATAGAGTTCAGAATATTCAAATGCTTTCTGATAATTATTTTGGGCAGAATATAGAGCTATGAATTCATTATAATTGTCTTTGATCAATTCTTTTGCTTGGATTTCTCTTGTTAATTTTAAACTGCGTTCAAGGTATGAAAATGATTTTGAAAAATTCTTAATTTCTAAGAAAAGCCTGCCAATATTATTGAAAGTTCGGGCAATTTCCCATTTGTCTTCAATCTCTTCGAATATTGTTAATGCTTTAAAATGAAATTCTAATGTCTTATCATAATTTTTTAAATGTTCATGAATATTACCAATGTTTGATAAGGAAATTCCAATTCGCTTTTTATTATTGATCTCTTCAAATATTTTTAATGATTTTGTATAGTATTCTAACGCTTTTTCATAATTTCTTTGTTTTTTGAAAATTATTCCAATGTTATTTAATGAATTTGATATTCCGCCTTTATCATTGAAAGTTTGCATTATCTCTAATGATTTTTGAAAATATATTAACGCTTTTTCATAATTAGTTAAACATAAATAAGTATTTCCAATACTATTATATGAATATGCTATACCTTTTGTATCTCCAATATTTTCACATATCTTACACGACTCAAGATGATAAAGCAAAGCATTATCATAGCTACTTAATTTTCGATAAATAATACCGATATTATCTAAAGAGTTACCTAATTTATTTTTATCACCAATTATTTTAAATAATTTTGATGCTTTTTTATAAAATTTCAAAGCCTCTTCATAAATATTTTTACAATAATAAATATTTCCGATAATAGAAAGTGAGTTTGCTTTTTTTTCTTCATTATTGATCTTCTCAGATAATTCTAAAGATTTTTTTGCATATTCTAAGCTTTTATCAGAATTTTTATCTAAATATGCGTGGGAAAGTTCAATGAATATTTCAATTCTCGTATTATCATCCAATTTAGAGGATAATAACTTCTTCTTAAGATTTTTGATTGTTTCTATCATTTTCTTTTCCTCGTAAAGTCCGGTTATCTCTTTAGTGTTCCAAAGAATAATATGGAAATTAGGAATTTGAAATCTGAACTAATAACTCTCAATTTTTCATTGTTCTCTATCCTAATTTTTTAAGAGCTTTTTTTAAAACAATTATAAAAACCGCTCCATTTGGTTTATTTTTTTTAACGGTAATTGAACCTCCATAAGACTCAACTGTTTTTCTTACAATATGTAATCCTATGCCAGTATGTCCCGTCTTACCGTAAAAGAAACCCTCATTAAATATCTTATCTTTAATTTTATCTGGAATTCCTATCCCATTATCTATAAACTTTATTTTACATAAATTTCTATCCGAAGATATTTTTATGCCAATTTCAGAAGAGTTGCCGTGCTTGATTGAATTAGTAATGAGATTAATGAATATTGAACCTAACGCATCATCACCATATACTTTGCAATTTCCTTGAATATTGAATTTAATATTTGGAAACTCTACAATGAGGTTATTTATTAATTTTCTTAATTCCACTTCATTCAAGTTTGAATTTGAATCAATAAAATACTCATATTCTCTATAATTTGCAATTGTCTCTAAACTCTTATTAACTCTCTTTTCTATTTCAGTAAGCATATCTACATCAGAAGTTGCTTTGAATATCTTTGTTGCACTTTTAATGACAACAAAATCATTGGAAAGATCGTGCCGAATTATTTTATTCAGCATTTTTAAACGTTCACGTCCAATTTTAATCGCTTCCTCTGCTTTCTTACGTTCTGTGATGTCTCTCGTAAGTGTAATAAGCTGTTTTCCAATAAGATTCACAGTACTCTGGAAATTTCTCCATTTTCCAGCTTTATTAATAAAGCGATATTCAATTGTCTCACTAACTTTTGATTCTTTTCCCGTCAGAAGTTTTTTAATTTTCATATTAAGATATTTTTTTAATAACGGAACTATAACTTTTTTATCTTCCGGATGGACAAAATTGAAAAAAGATTTACCAAGCAAGTCTTTTTGATCATAACCTACCATTGATTTTAAGGAAGGACTTAAATATTGATAAGTAGCTTTTAGATCAAATGTAGTAATAGCTATATTATCACTAGTGTTTTCTGCAATTAATCGGAATTGTTTTTCAGACTTTCGCAAAGCATGCTCCGCCTGTTTGAGCTGAGTAATGTCGGTAAAAGCGGCAAGTAAGCCTGTGTAAGTTCCATTCTGGTTGAGTGGAACTCCGCTTACAAGAACAGATATTCTCTCTCCGCTCTTCTTTTTTAATTCCATCTCATATTTATCGAATTCTCCTCGATTCCTTCTTTTATTTGCACATTTTACAATTTCTACTTGATCATCCGGGACAAAAAGTTTCCAGTGACTACCAACCAATTCATCATTTTTATATCCCAACATTCTTAGCATTGCAGGATTTGCAAAATTAATAATGCCATCATTATTCTCAACAATAATTCCTTCCGAAAGATTAGTGACAATTGCTTCATTGAACTCTTTTAACTTTAATATTTTATTTTCCGTCTGTTTTCGCTCGGTAATGTCTCTTCCAAAACTAACTGTTCCTACAATCTTTTCATCTTTTACAATTGGAGCAGTGTTCACAGAAAGAGTTATGATCTTTTTTTGAGTGACATCATGAATCCTTATCTCATAATGATTTGAATTTCCTTTTAATGTATCAAGAAAAATATTCTGAACCATTTCAAGGTCTTCTTCTAAAATAATTGGAATAAAAGGTTTCCCCATGCCATCTTTAAGCTTATATCCTGTAATATCTTCAGATTTTTTATTAGCATAAAGAAAATTTCCTTTTGTATCAAGTGTCCAGATCATATCATTGGAATTTTCAATCATTGTTCTATATTTTTCTTCTGAATGCTGTAATTCTTTTGTTCTCTCTTGGACATTTCTTTCCAGTTCATTCATTTTTAGATTTGCGATTAGGTTCAATTCCCATTTTTTA
This sequence comes from Candidatus Cloacimonadota bacterium, assembly GCA_021108315.1. GTDB lineage: Bacteria > Cloacimonadota > Cloacimonadia > Cloacimonadales > TCS61 > JAIORE01. The sequence goes on along the minus strand of JAIORE010000193.1, from coordinate 20,498 downwards.
CTGAGAGTTTGGGTAATCTGTCGAACTTCAATGTTATCGAAAGGCTTTTTTAGGATTAGAAGTTTATCTGTATTTCCAAACTTGTTAAAAAGTTCATCCCATGAGTAATCTGAATAAGCAGTACAGATAACGATTTGAATATCTGGATAAATTTCCCAAATTTTTGAGATTGTTTTTACGCCATCCCAGCCCGGAGGCATTCTCACATCAACAAAAGCTACAGCGTAAGGTTCTTTTTTTCGGAGAGATTCTTCTATCATTTTCAGCCCTTCTTCTCCCTGAGATGCACAATCTATCATATATGTTTCTTCTAATTGATTTGATGTTTTTCCTAAAAGTGCTTGTTCTAATTGATCAAAGTCAGTTTCTTTATCTTTGGAAATAAGTAGAACTTTTTTGAAATCTTGGTGAATATGGATATTGTCGTCAATTATTAGAATTCTTTTTTTATTTGGATTATTAATTTTCTTCAAATTTACTCCTATTTTTTTCTAATGGTATGTTCACAATAAATTTTGCACCTTTTCCTTTGCCATCACTTTCTGCTGTCAATTTACCTTTAATTTCATTCATAGCCAATGCACTGGTATGAAGCCCGAAGCCCTTTCCATCCTCTTTCGTTGAAAAACCGTACGAAAAAATACGATTTATATTATTTTTTTCTATTCCGATTCCATTGTCAACTATTTCAACAACTTGAAATTTTTTTTCTTCCCAAATTCTTATATTTATAATCCTATTGTTATCACTTGTTATTTCTAACGATTCTTTGGCATTCTTTATCAAATTTACAAAAACCTGAATTAATTTACTTTTTTCAATCATAATTGGTTCGGACTTGGAATATTTTTTTGTAATCTTTATTTTGTGCTTTTGAAATATTTCTGTATGCATTTTCAGGACATCATCCATCATATCGGAAATTGCTACTTTCTCTACTAATCCTGAAACTCCGGCATAATTTTGCTGAACTGCGATTATCTCTTCGATATGATTTATTCCTTTGTGCAGTATGGAAAGTTCTTTTAGGGAGTTTTCCTGTTCTTCTTTCAAGACTATGCCCACTTTTAGGAAATAGTTTGGAAACATTTTTCCTTTTTCATCGGAAGTGATGAATTCTCCAATATCGTTCGTGTGCTCTTCCATTATGGATAAAACTTTTTGCAGATTATTCACTTTTGATGATTGTATCTTTTCCATTAGAACCTGTGAAGATACTTTCACGCTGTTGAGAACGTTTCCCACATTATGCAGAATACCGGTTGCGATCTCTGCCATTCCAGCTTGATGAGCTGTATCTGTTAATATTTTTTGTGTTTCACGAAGTTCCTTCAAGGTCTCTGAAAGTTGGTTTTTCTGTTTGGTTATCTGTTTATTCTTTTGATTTAATTCAATATTCGCATTTTCTATTTCAGTATTTTTTTGGTTGAGGATGATATTTATTTTATGTTTAGAGCGGTAACGGGTATAAATAACAAAAGCCAGAAATAGAACCAAAACAGAAATAACAATGAATGAATTGCGGAGATTTTGTTGTTTATGTATCTCCAGTTTTTGAATCTTGTTATCCTTTTTCAATATTACATTTTCTTTTTCTTTTTTTTCAGTTTCATATTTGGTTTGCATTTCAGCTATTTTTTCACTACTTTCTTCTGTGAAGATGCTGTCTTTTACTGCGGTGTAAAGCTTAAAGAATTCGAGAGATTTTTTATAATTCTCTTTTTCTGAATACAAATCGGAAAGAGAATAATAACTATTTTTTATGAGAGATTTTGCTTCAATTTTCTCTGCAATTTTCAAACTTATCTGAATATAAGAAAGTGCTTTGTTATAATATCCCAATTCCAAATATAATTCTCCGATGTTATTGGATGTATTTGCAATTCCAAATTGATCATCAATTTCTTCAAAAATCTTTTGAGCTTCTAAATACGATTCCAGAGCTTTTTCAAGGTTATGCATATTCTGATATGAATTACCAATATTATTCAGAGACATAGCAGAGCCGGATTTGTTTCCGATTTCATTTCGTATTTCTAAAGAACGGAAATGATTTTCTAAAGCTCTTTCGTAATTTTTCTGCTTTTGATAAACATTTCCAATATTATTAAGCGAAGTAGCAATTCCATATTTGTCTCCGGTAAGTTCACGAATTTCTAATCCTTTTATATAGTATTCCAGAGCTTTATCAAGATTTCCCCAATCAAAATATACTATTCCGATATTATTAAAAATTCCAGCAATACCTCTTTTATTATCAACCTTTTCAACGATTGTCAGAGTCATAAAATAATAATCCAGTGCTTTTTCATAATTATTTAACCGATAATATGTAAGCCCAATATTATTTAGAATTACAGCCAATCCGTTTTCATTTTTTAGGTCTTCTGCCATTTTTCGTGATTTCTGAAGATAGTCCAAAGCTTTATGATAATCATTCAAATATTGATAGGCAAGTCCTATACTATTCAATGACATAGCAATATCTTCAAAACTATCAATAAGTTCGGCAATTTCCAAAGATTTTTTATAATTTTCCAGAGATTTGATATAATCACTTAAACGCCAATATACATTACCAATTAAGTAGTAAGTCTGTGCTAATTTTTCGTTATCCTTCAATTTTTGCCATATTGTTAATGATAGTTGATGATATTCCAAAGATTTGTGATAATCATTTAATTCGTAATGTGTACTACCAAGATTGTTATAAGCAATACCTTTCCCAATTTTGTTGTTATTTTCTTCAGATAATTGTAAGGCTTGCTGTGCATAATTGATGCTCTTTTCGGGTGATGTTTCTCTACAAGATGAAGAAAGCTCGTTCAGTATGGTAATTTTTTCTTGACCTTTTGTAATCCGCAACTTTTTTTCCAAGCTGTCTATTTCAGTTTGAGAAAACAGATTTAGATAAAATGTTAGAAAAAGAAAAATTAATATTTTTTTTATTAAAGTCTTCATTTAGGATTTTCCTGTAAATTTTTTGAAATTTTATTTTCTATTCTTTTCTAAGGAATTGTACTGAAATAAAGTGTACAATGAGTACTATGACAAAAGTTTTCAAGTATTTTTTTCCTTTGGTCAACCAGAAATAACTTTCAGAAAATACTTGGTAAACCGTTGAAACGGTTAAATAAAAAAGCTTTATCTCAATAACCACAAACTAACATTTCTTACTACAAATTCAATTTTCAAACTCACCCTCAGTACATCTCTTTATCTAAAGAGCTGTCATTATACACAATTCTGTAGTCACGCTTATAAAGAGCATCTAGAAGCCCACGATTTTAATCGTGGGAAAATTTAAATACACAATCATTTAACTATTTTAATGGTTTTGAAACCGTTGAAACGGTTAGAAAACATTGTTTCAGTCATCTCCCACAAATTCAATATTTGTGTATATATGGACAAATCTAAAGAGAGGGATGACTTCACTCTTTTTTCTTGTTGCTTTTCTTACTATTCTCGTTCCCAAGCCTCTGCTTGGGAATGAACTGAAAGGCTAAGCCCTGCTTAAATAAAACGATGCCGGGTTTCTTAATTTGTTATGTTCCCAAGCGGGGGCTTGGGAACAAGATAAATGAAATTTCTAATCGTTTCAACGGCTTCAAAATTTCTGAATAAAAAATATCGGAAAACATATGGGCAGGTACTTATAGGACGGAATTAATTCTTTCTTCAAGGCGTGAAATTGTACATATCATTTTGCGACAGTCCCGGAAGCATTTTTCAAGCAAATAATAAATATTGCTCCGGTAGGATTATTATTTTCTACAAAGATTATTCCGCCATATCCTTCGATAGTCTGTTTTGCTATGTACAATCCTATTCCAGTATTTCCTTTTTCTCCATAGATAAATCCTTCCTCAAAAATTTTATCTTTAATCTCGTAAGATATGCCTGGACCAAAATCTTTAAACTTTATTTCACAAAATTGTTTATTTGTAGATATTGATACATTAATCTCTTTGGAATTTCCATGATTGATAGCATTACTGATAAGATTTTCAAATACAGAATATATTGCCTCATCTGCATAAACAACCCCTGAGCCTTCGATATTGATATTCACATCTGGGAAATTTGCTATAATGTCATTAAGTACATTTTCTATATTGTATTCATTTAAGTCTGAATGTGAATCAATAAAAAATTCTTGCTCTCGCAACCTTTTAATTGTATTCAAACTTTTATTTACCTTCTTTTCTATTTCATCTAGCATTTTAGTTTCAGAATCCATTCTATAAAGATGAAGAGCACTTCTAATAACAACTAAATCATTAGTAATGTCGTGACGCATTATTTTATTTAATATTTTTGTTCGTTCACGACCGGCTTTTAGTTTTTCCTCAGCCAGCTTTATCTCGGTTATATCGGTTGATACAACCAAAATACAATTTTTATTTTTTTCAGGTTCAAAAAAAATCTTTGTGGTTTTGAACCATCGCTTAGTTCCATTCTGATAAATAAAGGATTTTCCAATTTCGCGTAAAATCTTTTTGTTGTCTATTACATCCTGCTCCGCTTTCCTGTATTCGTTATAATCTACTGTTTCAAACCATTGTTGGGCTATCTCTTGATCGTATTTTCCAACTAATTTTTCAGGTGTAGTATTATGCAATTCTGCCATTTTTCTATTCACAATTAGATATTTTCCGTTCCGATCCTTCACAAAGATACAATCGGGAGTTGTATCAATAATTTGTCGCAGTGTATTCTCATTTTGCTTGAGTTTGGTTTCTATTCTTTTCCGTTCAGTGATCTCTTTTTTCAGTTGCTCATTGGCAAAGGCAAGCTCAACATTCTTCAAACGGTATATTTCCGCTTCTTTTTTTTCTTTTTCAGTATCGAATTTTGCTTGCATTTCGGCAATTTTGTTTTGACTTTTTTCGGTATAAATAGTGTCATTTATTTCAGAATGAAGTTTGAAATATTCAAGGGATTTTTTGTAGTTATCTTTTTGGAAATATAATTCTGAGAATACTCTATAGCATTTCCTTATCAAATTTTTTGATTCGATTTGTTGAGCTATTTTCAAGCCTTGGTCGAGGTAGATTAGGGCTTTTTGAGAATTATTAGATTTTGTATAACAGTCTCCGATATTTAATAGAGATATGGCAATTTTGTTTTTATCCCCGATCTCTTTATTCATTTTTAAGGATTTCAAAAGATATTTAAGTGCTTTTTCCTGATTTTTGTTAATATTAAGATAGACATCTCCGATATTGTTTAAAGCTGCAGAAATACCCGGTTTGTTATCACTTTCTTCAAATAATTTTAAAGCCTTTTTATAATATTCCAAAGCTTTATCATATTTCTTTAGGATGATGAAAGCATTTCCGGTATTATTTAAAGAATTGGCAATATTTCTTTTATTTCCGATTTCTTCATCAATTTTTAACGAGTTTTTATAATATTCCAAAGCCTTTTTTGGCTTTCCGATGTTAACATATATCATCCCAATATTATTGTAAGAAGAAGATATTTTTCCTTTCATACCAAGTTCTTCATACGTTTTTAGTGACTTTAAAAAGTATTCCAGAGATAAATCATATTTTGTTAAGAAATAATTACTTACACCAATTGAATTTAATGCTTTTCCTTTTTCCTCTTTTTCGTTGATCATTTCCGATAGTTCAAGAGCTTGTTTGCCATAATCCAATGCTTTTTGAGGAGATAAGCTCCAATGTTCCTTTGATAATTGGTTCAATATTTCCACTTTTCCTTTCTCTGAATTTTTATATTGAGATAATTCATCTTGGAGATTTTTAATATTTACCATACAATTTGCTCCCTACATTTCTTGATAATCATTATTTTAAATCTTTTATAATTGAATAATGTGTTTATTTCTTAAACTATCTCGTCTTAGTGAGTTGCCATGTTTTCCGAAGAATAAATATAATAGGAAAGATCGTTAATTTTGTTAATTTTATCTAAAAATATAAATTAAAAATCTATGATAAAACCTGTCAACTACTTTTGAAGAAATAAGAAAAAGGCAACTCTTTACTCGTAATTTAAAAAAGTAGTATCTGAACGAAAATACCAATTTACTAATTTTTTACATAATTCTCAATAATCCCCGACTTTAGTCGGGGGTAAATTACCTTCCTAAGTTCCCCGCTCCAAATCAGCTTTAGCTGATTTGGAGCGGGTGGATTTAAGTTGATCTTAAGCCCACGCCTAAAGGCATGGGTTAATCAAATTTACAAAAATACTTTTTTAAATAAAATTCATGCATTTTCGTTCAGATACTAAGTAGAAAAAGTCTAAACAATAAAACATACGAAAAAAATCATGGCTATAATCTTAAAAAATAAATACTATCAAATTAATTATGATAGTCTAAAAAAATTATTATTAATGTATACCGAATGTACATATTATCAACCAACTGGAAGAGTTTACCAAGACTTGTAATGCAAAGCTTTACAGTATAATTTCAAATATAAATTTGAGCTTTATCTTACTTCTTCAAAAAATTAAGTGGATTATAGAAAAAATAAGTTGAACGAAAAACAAAAGTATTATTTTCTCCTCAAAAACTAAAAAAGAGAATGTTAAAATAAATTATCGTTGATAAACAGTGTTTGTAGGCAAATTAGTAATTATATAATTTTTGAAAAATGGAGGAAATATGCTAAAAAAAATTAATCCCGTTAATACAAAAAATTGGAAACAATTAACAGAACATTTTAAAGAGATGAAAAAAACTGAGATGAAAACCTTATTTCAATGCGATGATCAAAGATTTACTAAATTTTCACTGAAATTTGGAGATATTCTCTTTGATTTTTCAAAAAACATCATCAAAGAAGAAACATTACAATTATTACTTGAACTTGCCAAAGAAGTTGATCTAAAAGATGCGATTGAAAAGATGTTTGCTGGAGATAGAATAAACGAAACCGAAAATAGAGCAGTGCTGCATACAGCACTCAGAAATCGTTCGGATACCTTGATTTTCTTTGAGAAAAAAAATATAATGCCGGAAATTAATGCTGTTTTAGAACAGATGAAAAAGTTCTCCGAGAAAATTATAAATGGTGAATGGAAAGGTTTCACTGGAAAACCTGTTTCGGATATTGTAAATATTGGAATTGGTGGTTCAGATCTTGGTCCGGTGATGGTTACCGAAGCTCTGAAACCTTATAAAAAACCAAATATTAACATTCATTTTGTTTCAAATGTTGATGGAACTCATATTGCCGAAATTCTGAAAAAATTAGATCAGGAAACTACACTTTTTATGATAGCGTCAAAGACTTTTACAACTCAAGAAACAATGACCAACGCAAATTCTGCTCGAGATTGGTTTTTGAAAACTGCAAAAGATGATAAATTTGTTAAAAAACATTTTGTTGCGATTTCTACAAACAAAACTGGTGTTGAAAAATTTGGTATTGATCCAAAAAATATGTTTGTATTCTGGGATTGGGTTGGTGGAAGATATTCTCTTTGGTCTGCAATCGGACTTTCTATTGCTTGTTCTATCGGTTATGAAAATTTTGAACAACTATTAACCGGTGCTTTTGAAATGGATGAACACTTTAAGCATTCGGAATTCTCAAAAAACATTCCGGTGATCATGGCTCTTCTCGGAATTTGGTATAATAATTTTTTTGGAGCAGATTCACAGGCAATTTTACCGTATGATCAATATCTTCACAGATTTGCAGCATATTTTCAGCAAGGAGATATGGAGAGCAACGGAAAATGTATTGATAGAAATGGGAATGAGATAAATTATCAAACCGGACCAATCATTTGGGGAGAACCTGGAACGAATGGTCAACATGCTTTTTATCAACTAATTCATCAAGGAACCAAATTAATCCCTTGTGATTTTCTTGCTCCTGCGATCAGTCATAATCCGATAAGAGATCATCATCAGATATTGCTCTCTAATTTTTTTGCCCAAACCGAAGCTTTGATAAACGGAAAAACAAAAGAAGAAGTTGTTGCTGAATTACAAAATTCAGGCAAAACAGATGAAGAGATAAAGAAAATTGCTCCATTTAAAGTTTTCAAAGGAAACAAACCCACCAATTCAATTCTATTTAAAAAAATGTCTCCGAAAATTTTGGGAAACCTTATCGCAATGTATGAGCATAAAATTTTTGTACAAGGTATTATTTGGAATATTTATAGCTTTGATCAATGGGGAGTGGAATTGGGAAAACAGCTTGCTCAACAGATATTACCAGAATTAAAAAATAAAGAAAAAATATCTAATCATGATTCATCTACAAATGGATTGATAAATGAGTATAAGCAAATGCGAGAAATATGATATGGTCTAAAGGAAATAGGAAGAAATGAAAAATCAAAATCTCACCTAAATTCTCTTTTCGAGGAGAGAAAAAAAGATTGTATTTGCTATAAAATTTATTTTCATCTTATTCTAAAAACTATAAACCATATTCGCACCAATTGAAGTACCACAAAGATTTACTTTTTTATTATTTATTGATTTCTCAATATTAGAATAATTTATTTCGATTGTGAAAGAGAATGCTTCAAATATAAAGAATTGAAATCCACTTTTAAAATATGGTCCAAAGCCATCAAAACTATGTTTAGGATAAGAATTATCACTTTGAGAGCATAATGTATTTTCCATTTCTGAATGTATATATTTTGCTCCGGCACCCAAAAAAAAGTCAAACTTTGATGTTAAATAGATGTTTTTTAATAAGCCGGCATCTGATTCAAAACTAAAATAGTAATGGTTATATTCCGGTAAGTTAGAATTATATTCTCCACTGAGAGAAATACCAATTCTGAAATCAAATGCTATTGGAAATGGATAGGGATGATATGAATAACCTAAAGAAGCTAAATAAGAAATGTCCATGTCAGAATATTCGTTCAATGTTTCCGGAAGAATTCTAAAATAATTTCCAAAATTAACTTCATGTCTATGAATCTCCTTAGCTTCAATGTTTTGCAAGAAAAAAAGACTAAGCAATACTACAAATATTTTTATTTTCATCATGCTCCAAAATAATTTTTTATCGGCAAATTTCTTTGGGAATACATTCTGTCAATGAAATTGCATTAATTACTCACAGTTTTCAAGTGTAAAATTTGCTGCGAGGTTTGTCTTCGTAATCTTTAGCATTCCCAAATATCCCGAATGCTTTCGCGAGAAATGAATTTGGCGTTTAAAAAAAAGGAAAACAACTTTTCGGCTAGTATATATTGATTTTATCTTTCTTCTTTCTCAGGGCTCTCTGTTGTTAATAGCTATATAGTTCGTCTTGTTAGTTTTGTTAGTTGCTAAATCTTTTTTAAAAGACACTATAACCTCTATATAAAACATCTAATCATCATCCAAATCTTCTTTATCAGAAAAACCTATCGGCTCCGGTAATGTCCATATTTTTTCTAATTGGGCATAAATAATCTCCGTCAAAGAGAAAGAAAAACTTATAATAATCCAAATAAAAAAAGCATGAATAAAATATTCCTTCATATGTTCCGAGTTAAATTCTTTGTTAGTAAAAATATAAGTTAGAAATTGAATCAATGTATAAGATGCAGAACAAAGAATACTGAAAAGAAAGGTTCGAAATAAACGAATCTTTTGCTTGAACCAAATAAGTTTGAAACTAAATAAAATCAGATAAAATTGCCCAATTGAATAAATAAAAAGATAAATAATTCCCTGAATCTGTTCACCTACAGAAGTTTTTGAGAGAAAAAAAGCATTAAAGATACTCAGCATAAAAACTGCGATCAGTGAATCAATAGTTCTCAAATATTTAGTTGTAAAGTAAATAACTATCCCTAAAATTGCAAAAAAAATCCAATCAAGGAATTGTATATTGAACATGCCACCAATGATTATTAAAGCAAAAAAAACTATTACAATTAGTACTAAAAAAAACACAAATTTTGTAAATTTCATCAAAACTCCTCTAAAACAATTATAAATAAGAAATGTGAAATTAGAAATTAGAAATTAACAAAGCCATCAATTTCTAATTTCTCTTCTCTTCTTTTTTTTTCACTATTCATCCCGAATGCTTTCGGGATTATTCACTAAATTGTTCTATTTTATTCTATTCAACATTATTATTATGCTGGTTCCTTGAGGAACATTATCTTCGGCATAGACAAAACCATTACAGTTCTCAATAGCTTTTTTAACGATATATAATCCTAAGCCAGTATGTGCCGATTCACCCATCACGAAGCTCTCTTCAAATATTTTTTCTTTAAAATCATCGGGAATTCCTATACCGAAATCAGATATTTTAATTTGAGCATATTTAGCTTTTTCTGAAATTAAAATATCAATTTTGTTACTCTTACTGTGTCTTTTTGAATTACCAATGATATTTTCAATAACGGAATTTAAAGTGTTATCAGCTAGAACTTTACAATTTCCTGATATCGAAATATGCATATCTTTGTAAGTAGAAATCACTTTTTCAATGACAGTTCTAGCATTCATAATATCCAAATTCTTGTTCGTTGAAAGAATATTTTCCAAATCATGCATACGTCGTATAAGATTAGTACTTTTTTTTATTTTTACATAAGCTGAATCCAATACTTTTTCATCTTGCTCATATTGAAAAATATTTAATGAGCTTTTTATGGAGGCTAAATTGTTTATGAGATCATGACGAAGAATTTTATTTATCAATTTCAAATGTTCTTTATGAGCATTTAATTCTCTGTTTTTTAAATTTATTTCTTCATTTGCTTTTGCCAGTTCAATATTTTTTAATCGATAAATTTCAGCTTCTCTCTCTTTTTTTTCAACTTTATATTTTGTTTGCATATCGGCAATTTTTTGTTTTGTTTGCTGATTCAAAATTTGGTCACGAAGATTTATATGTTTCTCATAAAACAAATATGCTTGTTTATAGTTTTCGATTTGAAAATAATATTCAGATCTTATTTGTAGCGAATGCTCAAGAAGTGATTTTACATTAATTTCTTTAGCAATATTTTCGGCTATATCAAGGTTGGGAAGACATTCTTCAAATTTTCCTAAGGCAATTTTTGCTTTGGCAATTTTCAAATATGTATGGGCTATTCCCTTTTTATCATTCATTTTTTCTCTTAGAATAATGGATTCGGTATAATATTCCAAAGCTCTTTTCCAATCTTTTTTAAAAGCACAAATCTCTCCAAGATTGCTCAGGGTTAAGGCAATTCCCTTTTTATGTTTCAATATCCGTTTTATTTCTAAAGAGTTTTTGAAACATTTTTCTGCTTCATCATATTTTCCTAATTGAAAGTATAAACTACCCATATTATTTGTGATTAAAGAAAAATTTTTCTTCTCTTCATTTTTATCCAATAATTCAATTGAACGCTTATAATAAGTAAGAGCTTTTTCAAATTCATTCAAATAAAAATAGATATTACCAATATTTGATAGCGGAATGAAAAGCGATTTTGTATCTCCAATTCTATCATTGATATTAAGTGATTCCAAAAAACATTTTAAAGCCTTTTCAAGATTGCTTTGTGCTAAATAAACAAGTCCAACATCATTAAGGCAATTAGCTTTAAATTTTTCATTAGAAGTTTGTTTAGCATATGATAGACATTTATTATATACTTTAAGTGCTTTGTCAAAATAGCTGGCATGATAAAGAATATTTCCAAATGCAAATAATGTATCATAATAATCCTTTTTATCTCCGATTAAATCATATTTCTCACAAGATTTTTGCATCATTTGTTTTGCATCATCAAGATTACCTTTAATATGATGTAATACTGCAATTTGATATTCAACTGAAGCACAACTTTTAATATCAGAATAATTTTCAAAAAGTTCTAAAGCAATATGATAATATTTCAAACTTTCATCTATGTTTTTCAATTTATGATGTGCTTCGGCAATGAATTTGTATATTTCAGCTTTTTCTTTATGAAGAGAATTTTCTTCAGCAATTTTTAGGGCAAGCCTTGAGGTCGGTATACATAATTCTGGTACAATTTGCACATATTTATTTACATAGAGGGCAATTTTCCTAATCTGTTCTTTCGGTGGCAAAGTGGCTATTTCATTAATTAATTCTACTGAATCAAAAGTATCTTCCATGTATTACATCCCAAATTTTTTCATTTTTCTATTCAAAGCATACCAAGAAATATTTAAAAGTTCAGCTGCTTTTGTTTTATTGTAATCACTTTTGAATAATGCTTTATTTATCAAGCTTTTTTCATTTTCTTCGAGATCGAAGCTTATTTTACTGATTTCAGCAATAGGAATTTCGATAGATTTTTTTTTATCAATTGGAAAGTATTTCAAACGTAAAACACCATCTTCAGATAAGATTACAGCTCGTTCCACCAAATTTTTTAGTTCACGAACATTTCCGCTAAATTCATATTCATTAAGCACAGCATAAATATCTTCTTCAATATTATGGATTGGTTTTCTCATTTTTACAGAGAATTCTTTTGCAAAATATTCAAGAAGAATTGGAATATCCTCTTTTCGTTCTCGTAAAGGTGGAATGTGAATCGAAAACATATTCAAACGATGGTACAAATCTATTCTGAATTGGGAATTTCCGGTAAGCTCTTCCAAATTTTTATTTGTGGCGGAAACAATTCTAACATCTACGTTTATTTCCTGATGAGAGCCAATTTTTCTAATTTTCTTATCCTCCAAAACTCTTAAAAATTTAATTTGCTGAGTTAAAGGCATATCACCGATTTCATCTAAAAATAAAGTTCCCTGATGAGCAATTTCAAACCATCCTTGTTTGTTTTCGGTTGCTCCGGTAAACGACCCTTTTTTATGTCCAAAAAATTCACTTTCAAATAAATTTTCCGGTACAGCCGAGCAATTCACAGGATAAAAATATGTATTCTTTCTGTCACTTAAAAGATGAATACTACGAGCAACTAATTCCTTACCTGTTCCACTTTCTCCGGTGATTAACACTGAAGTTGTATCAAATTTCGCCACTTTATTTATAAGATCTATCACATTGCGGATTTGTTTACTTTTCCCTATGAGAGAAGTTCCAATCTGAGCATTCAATTCTTGAGATAGATAAGAAGAAGTCTGTTTGGCAAAAGCTAATTTTCGATTCAATTCAATAAATTTTTTCGTTTTTTCTACAGAATTTTTTATCTCCATAATGCGAAATGGTTTTTTAAAATAATCGAATGCTCCTGCACGTAATGCTTGGATTACTACATTCATATCACCATGTCCGGTTATCATTATTACTTCAATTTCAGGATAATTCAATTTTATTCTTTCTAAAACCTGAAGCCCGTTCATCTCAGGTAATTGAATATCAACAATAGCAATATCAATCTCTGTTTTTTGCAAAATTTGAAATGCCTCACTTGGTTTGGCTGCTGTTTTTACCGAATAATCTGAAATAGTGAAAAAATCTTCTAATTCTTGTCTGATACCCTCTTCATCATCTAAAATTAAAATATTCAATAAACTCATGATTTATCCTCATACTTTATAAAATTCATTTTTTGTTCTAATTCTTGTTCCTAAGCACCAGCTTGGGAACGAAAATTAAAGAAAACTGTAGCTCAACTTGCTAAGTTGAGAAATTTTTCTCGTTCCATTGCTCTGCGTTGGAATGCACTTGATGACGCTCTGTGTCACTCTCAACTTAGCAAGTTGAGCTACAATATTTTCTTTGCATCTTAGTGTCTTTGCGAGAGATTTTAATATTTCTCTGCTTTGAAAACAATTTTCACCTTAGTAAATTTTCCTTTTTCACTTTCAACTTCAATTTTTCCATTCATTTCCTCAATTATTCCTTGAACGATGGAAAGTCCTAATCCGGTTCCTTTATCAGAATCTTTTGTTGTAAAAAACGGATCGAAAATATGGTTTAGATTCACCTCGTCTATTCCAATACCATAATCTTCAATTTCCAAAATCACATTTTCCGATTTCAGATATGATCGTAAAATTATTTTTTTATCAATATTTTCGTCAATCATAAATCTTTCTTCCACTGCATCTTTGGCATTAGAAAGCAAATTCATCAGAATTTGTTCCAAACGAAATTTGTTTCCTGAAATCGAAGGAAGATTTTCAGTCAAATCGAAATCAAGGATAATATTATGATTTTTATACTGTGTTTGTAGCAATTTTGTAGTGTTTTTAATTATTTGATTTACATCAAGTTTTTCGTCTGCATTTTGGTTTTGATGACGTGAGAAGAGACGAATATGTTCCATTATTTCTTTGATTCTTTCGATTTCACAAAAGAGAGAATTAAATTTTTTCATCATATAATTTTCATCAAGTTTATTCATTGTTTTACGAATAAGAATATTATCCAAGCCCAATGAAATTCTGGTGATAGGTTGATTTACTTCATGAACTATTCCGGCTGATAATCTTCCCAGAGATTCTAATTTTGATTTTTGAATCAAAAGTAATTGATGTTGTTGCCTTTTTTCAAATTCCGTTTGAACTCTATTTTCTAAAGATTTATTTATTTCTCGAATCTGCTTTTCAATACTTTTTCTTTGAACAATCTCTTTTTTTTTATCTATTATGAGTTTAATCAATAAAATTGTTCCCAAGAAAACTATAACCATAATAACTATCAGAAAATTACGAATCAGATCTTGCTTTTCATTTTCATTTTGAAGCAAACCTATCATTCTTTCTTTTTTTTCAGTTTCATATTGGACTCTTAATTCTGCAATTTTAGTTTGATTTTTCTCACTATTTAATGAATCTACCAATGAAATATGTTTAGATTTAATATCATAAGCTTTTTTGAATTTATTAAAAGTCGCATAATTTATCGCAAGGTCTTTATAAATATGCTTTAACAAATCTCCGGAATCATTTTCCTGAGCAAGTTTCAAACACTCGTCATAATATTTCAAAAATGTTTCATAATCATTTCTTTCAGTATATATATTTCCTAAACCGATCAGAGCTTTAACAATATTTCTATGATTACCTAATTCCCTTTTAATAATAAGAGATTTTTTAAAACATTTTTCTGCTTCTTTTTTATTATCAATCGAAAAATAATAATTACCAAGATTCATCATTGAGTTTGCCATCCCCAATTGATCTCCGATCTCTTTTTTTATGGAAATTGATTTTTGCAGAATTTCAAGAATTTTTTCAACTTCCCCTGTTTTTCTATATATGATCGAAATATTATTATAAGAAGCGGCAATTCCCTTTTTATCGTTTATTTTCTGCCGTATTTCAAGAGATTTATTAAATGAATCCAGAGCTTTCTCAGCATCTTCAAGATAATAATAAATTATACCGATATTATCATAAGATGTTGCTAAACTTTTACCTTCACCATACTTTTCATCATATTCCAAACTTTGCAAACTATATTCCAATGCTTTTGCAAAATTTCCTAATCTCCGATATGATCCACCGATGTTATTATAAAGGCTATATTTCATTTCGATATTTTCCAATCTCAGATAAATATTCAAACTTTGATTGTATATTTCTATTGCAGTGTTGTAATCACCTTTTAAATCAAATAAAATACCTTTATTATTGAGTATATATGCTTTTAAATTCAGATTGTTAATTTTTTCACTTATCTCCAAGGCTTCATTATAATATTTTTCTGCTTTTTGATAATTTCCCAAATTTTTTTCGATTATTGCCAAACAAGTGAGTGCATCTGATTCAGATTTTTTTAATCTATATTTTTGGGATAATTCTAATGTTCTTTGAGCTATACTTTTTATCTGTTCAGGTGAATCGGAAATATTATTATCTATAAAATCAATGAGAATTTGTAATTTCTCTTCCGGTTTTTTCTTTTTGATACTAAAAAACAAGCTATCTGCATTGATGTTTGCAAAAATAAACTGGTAAAATAGAAAAAATATGATGAAAATAGGAATATATCTGTTTTTTTTCATTTTTTCTTTTTACCTAGTTTTTCTTGTACCTAAGCTTCTGCTTGGGAACACTCTGAATTACAAAGCTCCTGCTTCATTCTTTTTGTTTGCTAAGTTGGGACTTAGCATTTTATTTCATTACAAAGCGGGGCTCTGGAACGAGAAGAGGTTTTCTCTTTGCGGCTTAACATCTTTGCGATAGATATTAATATTTCTCTACTTTAAAAATTACTCTTAAAATCGTAAATTCATTTTTTTTGCTTTCTACTTCGATTTCCCCGCCCATCTCCTGAATTATTCCGTAAGAGATAGAAAGTCCCAAACCAGTTCCTTTATCAGGTTCTTTTGTAGTAAAAAACGGATCAAATATTTTTTCCTGTTCTTCACTTGAAATTCCTATTCCTGTATCTTTTACTTCAAAGATTATTTTATCTTCATCGAAATAAGTACGAATTATTATCTCTTTTTCATTATAATTATCAATTGAATATTTCTCTTCAACAGCATCTTTGGCATTTGCCAATAAATTCATTACAACTTGTTCCAAGCGAAATTTATTCCCCCAAATTTTGGGAATTGGTTCAGTTAAATCAAATTTTATCTCAACATTATGGTTTTTATATTGGGTTTTGATCATCATCACAGCATTGTTTATTACTTGGTTAATATCCAATTTTTCCGGAATATTTTTACTCTGATCTCGTGAAAAAATACGGATATGATCTAACAGTTTTTTTATTCTTTCAATATCACTGAACAGAGAGTTTAGTTTGGTTTCAAGATAGTTATCATCCAATTTTTGCATTGATTTTCTTACCAAAATATTATCTAAACCAAGTGATAATCTGGCGATTGGCTGATTTACTTCGTGGGCTATTCCGGCAGAAAGTCTTCCCAAAGCTTCCAATTTGGATTTTTGCATCAGAAGGACTTGTTGCTGGTTTCTTTTATTTAATTCTTCTTGAACTCGTTTTTCCAAGTTTTTATTCAAGTCACGAATCTGTTTTTCAATTTTTTTTCTGAAAAGTATCTCTTTTTTCTTCTGAGAATATAGGATATAAAGCAATGTTAGTCCAGCGAAAATTATAATTAATATTAATATTAGAAATTTTTTAATTATTTTTTGTTTTTCTTTTTCTTTCGTTAAAAATTCAATTTGTCTCTCTTTTTTCTCAGTTTCATATTGCAATTCCAGTTCTGCGATTTTTAGTTGGCTTTCCTCAGAGTATAATGAATCATTTAAGGTTGAAAATTTTTCTTGGAAGTGATATGCTTCAATAAAATTATTTTGTTTTGCATAAAATCTGGAAAGATTAAAATATATTTGAACTAACAGATGATGATAATTGTTTTCAAACGAAATTTTAAGACAATCTTTATAAATTCCAATACACTTTTTACTATCTCCGGTTTTGTCATATAAATCTCCAATTGACATTTTGGTGGGTACAAGATCTTTTTCATTTCCAAATTTTCTTTTTATCTCTAAACTTTTTTCATAATATTCCAAAGCTTTATCGTATTTTTTTTTAATTTTATAGATTTCTCCCATATTATTAAAAGTACTTGCAACTCCAGACATTAATTTTAGGTCTTTTCTGATTTTTACAGATTTTTCAAGAAAAACCAAAGCTTCATCATATTTTTCTTGTTCTGCTAAAATTGTACTAATATTGTTATATGAATTTGAAATCATTCGTTTATTACCTAATTTTATTCTTAATTCTAAGGATTTTCTGAAATATTCTTCTGCCTTAAGAAATTTACTTAGGTTAAAATAAATTATTCCGACCCCGTCATAAGCTTGTGCTAAATTTTCGTTTTTGTTTTCAGAATTTTCTGCTAATTTTAAGTTTAATAAGGTGTATTCCAGAGCTTTTTCGTAATCTCCTTTTTGAAAATATACTCGCCCAATGTTATTATAAGTAAGAATGATTTTATCAGTTAATCCCAATTTTTGAGTAATTTCAAGCACTTCAAAATATTTATAAATAGCTTGTTCAAATTCTTCTATTGATTCCATATTTATAGCGATATTCGTTAAAGCAATTGCTTTCAACTGCTCATCATCCAATTTTTTAATAATTTCTAATGATTCTTTGTGATATTTAATAGCTGATTGGTAATTTCCAAGAATTTTCTCACTTAATCCAATATAATTTAAAGCTTTAAACTTATTCTCGTAATTTCTTTTTTTTTTAGCAATTTTATAAGCTAATTTTGCATAAATTAATGATTTATGGGGGTTTGAAATATAATTGTCGTTACAAAAATCTATTAAAAAATCAAATTGTTGATCGGATTTTATAGTTTTTACTTCTTTCCATAAACTATCTTGATCAATTTCAGAAGCAATTAGTAGGTTACATATAAAAATTAGTATTATGAATCCTTTGTGCATTTTTTCTCCACTTTCACTTCAAATTTATAGAATTAAAAAAAACATATTACTTACTTATAATCAAAGGCAGTTTCACAAAGTGTTTTGAACTTTATTGGTCAAGTAAATAATATGTAGTTTTCTTATTTTTATGAGTTCTATTTCTGAAAGCGGAAGATCGAAATCAAAAATACTGCAAAAGATATTTTATTAAAAATTTAAAAGTAAGAATAACATTTTGCAGAAGTAAGTAAGAAATAGTGAAAGAGTAAGAAAAGGAGAAAAGGAAAAACAGTTTAAGAAATTCTTTGCGACTTAACGACTTTACGAGAGAAAAATACTGAACATTGAACTTTCGGTAGAAATAAAATTTAGTATCTTATTTCTAATACCTAATCTTTCCCAGTTTCTAACTCATTGAAAAATATAGCATTTAATGAGATTAGAGCTTGACAAAAATACCTCGTATATGTTTTATAGAATATGAGTTACGTAAGTAATCTAAAAAAACAAAACGAGGTATGTATGAAATTTGATTTATCTAAATTTATCGGTCAAGTAAAACTTGAAAATGTTACTTTAAAAGTATCAGAGACATTATTCAAGAAATTTAAACTGGAAAAACTTCTAAAAGAGTGTGAAATTACTAAAGATAAAGGTTCTCCAATTATCTTGTTGTTAACAATAATGTTATTAACAATGCTAAGTGGTAGCCGTTCAGTCTATTGTGGAATCAAGAACTCATTATGGAAAAAATACAAAAATCCTATCAGTACTATGCTAAATAATGCCTACTATGATTGGGATAAACTATTGTATAAAATAGCAATTATTTACTCAAAATTGCATTCTAATAAAGCTGATGAGTTCAGCATAATTTTTGATGATTCAAGTAAGAAGAAATTTGGTTTCAAAACAGAATTTTCCGGAATCTTCTGGGATCATTGTTCAAAAAATATTTTTTGGGGGTTTCAAAATGTTGTAATGGGTTTCTATGATGGTGTCCGTTGTATTCCGCTCGCTTTTGCCTCAAAAATAGGAAAAAAGAAAATCAAGAAAGCCAAAAGAGCAAAAGCTCCAAGAGGGTCTCGAATTGCCAAAAAGATAACTTTATCCAAAAAGCAAAAAAATGAAATTTGCATTGAAATGCTAAAAGAAGCTATCAAACAAAAAATCCGTTTTGCAAAAGTAATTTGGGATACCTGGTTCACCAACAATACAACAATGAGCTATGTCTTTGGTGAACTTGTTCCCCGAGGAATTCATATGGTTGGTATGCTAAAAAAGTCTGCTCAGAAATTCAAATTGAATGACCTGTTTTTAGATTTTAAAGAATTATATCATAAAGCCGGAGTTTGGCAGATTGACGAAGAAACAGGAATAAAATTCAAAACCATAATCGTTGGTTTATTGGACACCAAAAGTGCTCATAGAATCAAAGATAGAACTGTATTGGGACAAATCAAAATTTGCTTTTATCGTTATCCGGGTGTAAGAAAATATAAAATGATCATTACAACAGACTTGAAGTTATCAGCGCTGGAAGTTCTTTCTGTATATTTACGTCGTTGGAGCATAGAAGTAATGTTCAGAGATTTAAAAATGTATTTTGGCTATGACCAATACAAAACCTCAAAATATTGTGCAATGAATTCTGATTTATCAATACGCTGCATTTTTTATATTTTATTTTGTCATAGAAAAGAGATGGAAAATTACAAAAGTACGGAAGAGTGTGTGTTTAATTTCTTTAATGAAATATCTGAGTTAGTATTTTATGAAATTATCGAACTTGTTTTAAAGAAAAAATTATTCAATCTTCTTGATAAAGCTGAACAGATGGGCTACAAAACAATATCGGAATTAAAAGCAAATTTAGATAATTTTCTTGAATTATACTTCAAAAATGAATGGTATGTAGATAAAATTGTGGATATTTCATGTGTGAAAAATTCTGCTTGAGTTGTATAGTTCTTAATCAAATATAGTTATAACCTATTATTGTCCGAATGTAATACCGAAAAATAAGGAGTTAGGGGTGGGAAAGATTAGTTAATTATTCAACAAAGAGCGATTACTACCTGCAATGCCATTAAAAACAGCGTCGGATTTAATAAATTCAGAACCCACGAATAATTCAATCACCAGAAAAGAAACAACTATTAAAAATAGCAAGGAATTAAATAAATTTTAGTTAGTGGCTGTAAAAAAATAATCTTTACAAATCATTATCTTTGAGGGCTTATTGTGT
>JAIORE010000355.1 GCA_021108315.1 Candidatus Cloacimonadota bacterium | reverse complement strand
TATAAAAAATAGGCAAAAATCTCTTACGGGAGAGATGGGTTTAAAATGGCATTTTTATAAAGTGTTACCTACTTTTAAGGGTTTATGAAAGATGCCGGAATTCTTCTACTTTTTTCAACGAACAAAACAAACAATACGAACAAACTAATTCTAATCGTTTGTTTTGTTCGTTGTTATTTTTCAATTGTTTTTTGCAATTTTTCATAAATAGTGATGTCTGAATACAATACCATATTTAATTTTTCTAAAAAAAAAGAGCATTCAGAAGAATGCTCTTTTTCTATAAATTTACAATTTTTTTATATACCCAATTCAGTAAGAATTTCATTTAATGCAGCTTTTGCGTGTTCCGTTTTCATGTATGTCAACGGAAATCCAAAGAGATAATTTATATTATATCCTTCGGTTCCATTTATATCAATCACTTTCTTCAAAGCAACTGGAACACCATTCAATGCATCATATTCTTCTTGTGTTGGAGAAAAATTATCAGCTCCAGGGATTTTACAACCATAAGTGTAAATTACTTCTGCATTAGACATCCATGAATTGAAATAAGAAATAGGACCTAATCCTGCTCTACTATTAATAAATAAAGGTTGCCAATCTAAAACAGGTAATCGTAAATCCATTGTGATTGTGAATCCGTTTTGTGGATCTACTCGAATAAAATATGGTTTTTCTATAAAAGTAGCTCCCACAAAACTAATAGCTTCTTGGGAAAGCAAAGGGACTCCAAAAAAATCTTCCAAAAATGTAAATCCACGAGAAACACAATTCTCTTGAACTTGTACTAAGTTTTTTCCACCTGAGAATATTAAATTACCTCCTGACTCTTTGTAGAGGTTTAATACAGCAAATTCTTTTTCAAAATTATAATTATCAGGAGGATAATCTTGTGAGTAAATAATTAGTTGATAGTTTTGAAGGTCTGTAGCTGAAAATTTATTATAATTAAAGTGTGGGGCTTGTTCCAAAAAAGGATAATCATCATCAGCTGGGAGATGAATATCATTGCGTACAACAACATCAATATCACCTGTGTAATCAGCTAATAAAACTCGGTAAAGAGAATCTAATTTTGCAGAATTATTATACTGAATATTTAAACCATCATTAATTATCAAAATTCCATTTTTTTCTTCTTTTTCAATTACAGGTACAAGATTAAAATCTAAAATATAAGGAGTTTCATCTGTTTGTCCTTGAAGATCAACTGCCCTGAGCTCAAATTTGTGAGGTCCATAAAGTTCAGTATTATGGTGAGTTAATGCAGCGATTGTAACTGTCATATTCTGTCCAATCTCACAACCTTTGGAAACACGTAACCATTGGGTGCCATCTTCATCAGTAATTAGGTGTTCATATTCAGCAGGAATAGGGGGATAGTAATAAGGTTCTCCATCTAACCTTATATCAAAATATTCAATTTCCGAATGATAGTTTTTCGGTATACCATTTTCTAAAGAAATTACATGATTTTCTTTTTTATTAGCAGTATTATTACCAATATACTCTCCATTCCATCCCCAATGCATATATAGTTTTATGTTATCACTACCAATAGCTTCAAAATTACCATCTTGGCTATACCAGAATGGAGTAGCATAACGATTGCCAGTAGAAGTCATTTCAAATGGAATAACTTTACCTAAATTATCTTCATAATATGGATGATAATGGTTATCACCTAATATAACGGAATCTCTTAAATATACAATTGCATTAGGACTAAAACCACCGTAAACATAAAATATAGCTTTTGTAATTTTTGATTCCAAACCAGCGAGATCATGTACTTTTAGGAAAATATAGGTGGCATCTTCTGCATTTTCCTCATTTGCAGTCATATTAAGAGGAATATTATCTTTAAGTATATAATCAGTAAAAGAATTAGGAATTTTATATCTTTCCACATTAGCACTACCTTTTGTGCTAATCCATTCCCATTGATCTTGATCATCCATATTTAAAGAACCATCATCATTTAATAGAACCATACCGTAGTCATTTACGTCATCATCACCTTCTGTTGCATGATAATAGGTAATAGTACTATCCGGTCCATCAATTGTTGTAGCTTTTAGTAAAGTAAATTCAAAATAATCTGGAACTTCTGAAACATAAAGTTCTTCATCTTTCATCAAGAATTCAAAATTGATTCCTTTTCCAACAACTTCTTCATCAATATTTGAGAGAAGAACTGCTGTTGGAGTATTGGAAGAAGAAAAGAATACTTTGCTGGCAATATTACTTTGCCTATCACGGTTATCTATACATTTAACTTCAAAAATACTGGTTACTGGAGCGTAAATAAAATTTAATGTATCATCGAGTGTCATCTCGCCATTTGCTGGGAAATTAATAATTGTATAAACTTCATCAGACCAGATAGTGCGAATATCAGCTGCTTCCGGTGAATCTAAGGGAGGAGTAGCATCGGTTATCTCCACACTTTCTTTATAATGATATACCCATCCTTCAGAATTCACAGCGAGATGTTTTGGAGTTCCAATTGGATTACGATCTTCATCCATAACTCTATAAGCATAACCTACAATATGTCCGTCTTGATCATTAGCACTCCAATAGATTTTCTGTTGAAAACTAATTGCATCTTGTGCAACACCAGTACTATCAACTCCTTCATAAGAAGTGATAGAAATATTTGGAGCGTCATTTGGCGTTAAGTTACCTTTTCTTCCGCAGGCAAAAATTACAAGGGCTGCAATTAAAACCACTATGAAGAAAAGCTTGTTCTTGATATTAAACATTAAATCCTCCCAATAAAATAATTCTTAATCTTTTTTTGTTATTTATATATTTTAATCATTTTTCGTCAACAAAATTCTTTCTTTTCTTGATTTTATTAGCATAGATTACATTTTTTAGTAGTATAGCAGTAGTTATTGAGCCTACTCCACCTGGTACGGGAGTAATGGCTAAACAGTCATTATAACAGGAATTATAGTCTACGTCACCTACATAAATACTTTTCACATCTTTGTCAATAATCAGGTTTATTCCCACATCAATAATAACTGTATTTTTTGAAACCATATCGTTGGTTATGTAATTAGCTTTCCCAATAGTTGCTATTAATATGTCTGCTTTTTTTGTATATTCAGAAATATTTTTTGTTTTACTATGGCAAATTGTTACAGTAGCATTGGCATAAATATTTTTTCTTAATAAAAGATTTGCGATAGGTTTTCCCACGATATTGCTTCTACCTATCACAACAACATGTTTGCCTTCAAGCTCAATTTTGTAGAATTTGAATATTTCTAATATAGCTGCCGGAGTACATGGTAAAAATCCTGATTTATCGAGAATTAGATTTCCCATATTAACTGCATGAAAAGCATCAACATCTTTATCTGGATTAATTTTTTCTGAAATCTCGTCATCATTAATCTGTGATGGTAATGGTTTTTGAATCATTATTCCATCTACTTCTTCGTTGGTATTTAATTCTTCTATAAAGTTGATTAGTTCACTTTGAATAATTGTATCATTAAATTTTTTAAGCTCTACCTTTATACCTACTTTTTTTGCTTTTTTTGTAACACTTGAGATATAGTATTCGGAAGCAGGATCATTACCAACAAGAATTATTACAAGCTTTGGAGTAATATTTAACCGCTTGATTTCATCAGTAATTTCTTTGTAAAGTATTTTGGTTATCGGTTTTGCTCTGAGTTCTTTAAACATAAATTTTCCTTTTGATTCTTTGAATTGCTATTGCTTTTCCTGATAAAAGATCAATTTCAATTACAGCTCCATTTAATTCTAATCCTGAAGAGGCAACTTCGTATTTATAGGGCATTCCGGATAACATTTTCTTTAATATTATATCTTTTTTTACACCAATAACCGAATCATGCGGACCTGTCATTCCTACATCAGTTATGTAAGCAGTACCTTCACTGAGGATTTCTTCATCAGCAGTTTGGATATGGGTATGTGTTCCAAACATTGCACTTACTTTACCATTTAGAAAAAAACCCATCGCTCTTTTTTCTGCTGTAGCTTCGGCATGAAAATCAACAATTATAATATTAGCAATTTTAGAAAATTTAGTGAAATAGTCTTCAAAAGCTTCAAAAGGTGAATTTGCAGCAGGCATAAATGCTTGTCCTATCAAAGAAATAATAATAATATTTTTATTATTGAATTGAACAAGTGCATAATCATTGCCGATAGCTCTTTTAGGGTAATTCAGAGGTTTTACTATTCTTTTTTCCGTTTTTAAAAAATCTATTGAGTCTTTTTTGTCCCAAAGATGATTACCGGAAGTAAAAATATCTATACCGGAATAAAACAATTCGGAGGCTGTTTTGGGAGTTACTCCTTTTCCGGCAGCGACATTTTCACAATTTGCAATACAAAGATCAATATCATATTCACGTTTTATATTACTTAGTTCTTTTTTAATTACATTCCTTCCGGGTTTCCCGAAAATATCACCAATAAATAGAATTTTCATTATTTATTTGGCAATTGCAGATTGTCTGGTTTGACGAATTACTGTAACTTTTACTTGCCCTGGGTATTGCATTTCTCCTTCTATTCGAGAAGCAATATCAGAAGCAATATAGGCTGTTTTACTATCATTAACTGCAGCTGGATCAACAATTATCCTTAATTCACGTCCTGCTTGAATAGCGTAAGATTTATGCACTCCTTCGATGGAATTTGCTATTTCTTCCATTTGCTCAAGTCGCTTCATATATGTTTCCAGCATTTCTCGACGCGAACCTGGTCTAGCACCTGAAATTGCATCTGCTACTTGAGTTAATACAGCATAAACACTTTCATATTCAACTTCTTCATGATGAGCAGCAATTGCATTCACAATTAGTTTGCTTTCACCGTTTTTTCTGGCAATATTAGCACCCAAAGAGGCGTGTGACCCATCAAATTCATGATCAACAGCTTTCCCCAAATCATGTAAAAAACCAGCTCTTCGGGCAAGTTCTTGATTCAAGTTCAGTTCTGCGGCAAGAATACCACAAATCCAGCCGGATTCCATTGAGTGTTTTAGAATATTTTGTCCGTAACTTGTTCGATAATGTAACCTGCCTAAAGTTTTTATGATATTAGGAGAAATGTTATGAATATTCATATCCAAACAAGCTTTTTCACCGATAGTAATTAATTTATCATCCATCTCTTTTTGGGTTTTCTCAATCACAGATTCGATTCTACCCGGATGAATTCTTCCGTCGGTTATTAATTTTTCCAGAGCATTTTTGGCAATTTCTCTTCTGATAGGATCAAAGCAAGATAAAATAACTGCTTCTGGAGTATCGTCAATTATCAAATCTACGCCAGAAGTATTTTCAAAGGATCTAATATTACGTCCTTCTCTACCAATAATTCTACCTTTCATTTCATTATCAGGCAATGAAACCACTGAAACAGTAGATTCCGAAACATAATCAACGGCAACGCGCTGTATTGTAGTAGCGAGAATATCTGCAACGATTTTATTTTTTCCCAGCTTTGTTTTTTCCTGAATTTCTCGAATTTCTTTAGCTGCTTCATTTTTTGCTTTGTTCTTAAGATTACTTTTCAATATTTGAACAGCTTCTTTACGAGTTAGACCTGCAATTTCAGATAATTTATCATTTTGTTGAGTTATCAATTCTTCAATGGTTTTCTCTTTTTCAATTAAAATATTGTCCCGATTTTTGATTGTTTTTTCAAATTTTTGGAGTTGATTATCTTTTCTTTCAAGATTTTCCAATCTGTTATCAAGATTAACCAAACGGTCATTGTATTTTTTTTCCAGAGAGCGAAGTTCTTTTTTTCTGATAGAAATATCTTCTTCATACTTTTTCTGAGTTTTATACCATTTATCTTTTCCGTCTAATTTTGCAGTTTTACGGATTGTTTCCGATTCTCGATTTGCATCATCTACTATCTTTTTAGCAAGCTCAGTTGAAGAAAGTATCTCTTTATTACTGACAATTTTTTTCATATAGAAAAGTATTGCAGATATGATAATACCGATGGTTATCCCAATGATTATATATATAAATAACATGAATGTCCTCGTATAAAAAACCCGCGATACCGTGTATTAATCTTTCCCGAACCTTTGTCCAGGTGGGAATCTACCTTAGTTGCTTTATATATCCGAATCATGTCCGGCTCGTACGCCACAAATGGATTAACTCCCTAAATATAATTAGGTTCAAATTAATTTAATATCACGAATAACGCAGGTTTTTAAGTTAATTTTCTAGTCAATATGCTTAAGAAGTTCGTTTATTTGTTCAATCTCTTTTGTTAAATTTTTGTTTTTCTCTATTTCATCAAAATATTTTTCTGTGAGAAGAAGAGAATAAAGAACAAATAACTTACTTTGATTTACTGTATTGAATTTTTTATTGAGATCCTCAACTTCTGATGCTATATGGTTAGCACATTTCAGTAGTTTATCAGGTGTATCACTTTTAAAATAATACTTTTTCCCTAATATTTCGAACTCAACTGATTTCATAATTCAATATTATAAATCGTTAATATTATTTAAAAGATCATCAATTTTACTCATGGCATCACGAGTATTTGATTCATACTTTTCTAATTTTTCCGAAAGTTTTGAATTATCTTCTTTTAGAGTTTCAATCTCATAACGATGGTTCTCGGCAAGTGATTCCAATTCTTCAATTTTTTTGCTTTTATTGTTTATTGTTTCATTTTGTTGAGCACTTAATGTATCTAAATCTTCTTTTTGTTGCAAAAGTGCAGAATGTTGTATTTTTAATTCTTTATAGCCAGAAATTAACTTCTGTAATCTGTCATCTAATGTCATAACCGTTTTATTTTCCATAATCTTACCTCATTTCAATTTTATATTCAGATTCCATTTTTTTTATAATTTTATTTAGCAATTTATTTGCATATTCATCTGTCAAGGTTTTTGTGGGTGAATTGAGAATAATATTAAAGCTCAGAGATCTGATTCCTTCTTTAATATTTTTACCTTTATATTCGTCAAAAAGAACAACCTTTTTAATTATTTTCTGATTAACTTCTTTGATGGTATGAATAATCTTGTTTACTTCAATGTTATCTTTAATCAAAAATGAAATATCTCTGGTTATTGCCGGATATTTTGAAATCGGTTGATAAATTATTTCTTTCAAACCTGATTTAGAAATAATTTTATCAAAATAAATTTCCAACCCGAAAACTGTTTGTTTAATATCAAATTTCTCAAGAATTTTTGCATCAATTTTCCCTAATGTCGCTATTTTAATCCCCGTCCAAAATATATCCGCTCCGGTTCCCGATTGATAGAAACTCTCGGTAGTTTTTTCAAATTTGCAGTTTTTTAGATCAAACTCAAAAATAACATCTTCAATAATTCCCTTGATATCGTAAAAATCAATCTGTTCTGGTTTATCTAACCAATTTGTATCATCTCTATTGCCGGTAAATACAGTGGATAGAACGTATTCTTCTGTTGGTAATTTGTCGTTACTCGCGAAAAATACTTTATTCATTTCAAAAAGTTTAAGATCTTTGGTGCCATGATTCAGATTGTATTTTAGATTTTTCAAAAGTCCGGGTAATAAAGTTGTTCTTAGGATTGAAAAACTTGAACCTAATGGATTTAACAATGAAACATAGTTTTTTCTCAGATCATCGTCAGAAATATTCAGTTTGTTCAAATCTTGAGGATCTGCAAAAGACCAATTTACAATTTCAAATAACCCATATTTCACCATTATATCTTGAACTAAACGTCGTCCGTAAAAACTGGTTTTATCCATAATATGAGAAATTACCGTAAATGTTTCTACATTATTGTAGCCGTGAAGACGAATTATTTCCTCAATCAAATCAATTTCTCTGGTAAGGTCATTTCGATAATGCGGTATCTCAAAATTCAGATTATCAGCACTTTTATCAATTAGTTTCAATCCTAAAGATTCTAAATATTCGATGATTTTATTTTCGGTTAAATCAATTGTGAGAATTTTTTTTACTCGCGTAGGACGAAGTGAAACATTTATTTCTGTGTCCTTACCGGGATATGAATCCAAAACGCCAGCTAATAATTCTCCGCCTGCTGTAGCAAGTATCAATTGAATTGCCCTTTGGCTTACATCTTCAGCAGTTTTATTTGAAATATTACGTTCAAAACGATAACTTGAATCAGTAAAGATTTTGTGATTACCAGAAGTTTTACGAATGGAAGAATAGAGGAAATTTGCAGCTTCAATAACTATATTTTTTGTTTCTGAAGTGATATGAGAATTCTCTCCACCCATCACCCCAGCGAGAGCAATCGGTTTATTTGCATCTGCAATCACCAGATCATTTTTGGTAAGTTTATAACTTATTTCGTCCAAAGCAGGAAATTCTTCATTCTCATAAGCATCACGCACAATAATCTTTTTGCCATCCAATTTGTCATAATCAAAAGCGTGCAAAGGATGACCATATTCCATCATGACAAAATTTGTAACATCTACGATATTATTTATGGGTCGGAGTCCGATTGAAAGCAACCTGTCTTGCAGCCATTGTGGTGATTCCTTGATCGTAACATTTTTAATCATTCGAGCTGTGTATCTTGGACATTTTATAGGATTTAGATTTGCTAATTGGAGATTATCCTGAATGTTTTCAGTTACACATTTCAAAGTAATTTCCGGAGTTTTCAGTTTCAAATTTAAAAGTGATGATAAGTCTCTTGCAATTCCGATAAAACCGAGAAGATCAGGGCGATTGGGAGTAATTTCCAATTCATAAACCACATCTTTTTTCCCTAAATAATCAGCAAAATTTTTACCAACAGGAGCATCATCAGGCAAAACAAGAATTCCATCGTGATCGTTAGAAATTCCCAGTTCCTTTCCGGAACAAATCATTCCATAAGATATTTGACCTCGAATTTTTGTTTTTTTAATTTTCATCTCTCCGATTTTTGAACCTATCGGAGCAAATGCAATTTTTTGCTCTTTTCCACAATTTGGTGCACCACAAACTACATCAAGTACATCATCACCAATATCAACTTTGCAGAGAGATAGTTTATCAGCATCAGGATGTTGAACTTTATCAATGATTTTTCCAATTAGAATTTGTTCTAATTCTTGACCGATTATCTTCGTACCTTCGACTTCAATACCGGAAAAAGTTAGTTTTTGCTCTAATTCTTCTGATGAAAGATCAAGATTTATATACTCTTTTAACCAATTATAACTAATATTCATATCTAACCTAAATTTTTAAGAAAATTGTTTCAAAAATCTAATGTCATTCTCAAAAAGCATTCTCATATCAGGAATGTTATATTTCAACACGGCAACTCTATCAATTCCCATTCCAAAAGCATAACCTGTGTATTTTTCAGAATCAATCCCCAATGCATCAAAGACATTTGGATCAACCATTCCGGCTCCCCCAAGTTCTAACCAACCGGAATTCTTACAGATATTACAACCTTTTCCACCACAATTTACACACGCAATATCAATTTCCGCACTTGGTTCGGTAAATGGGAAAAAATGCGGACGAATTCGTGAACTGATATCATCACCAAACATTTTTTTTACAAAAATATTCAGAACATCTCGCAGGTCTGCAAAATTGATTCCTTCGCCAACCACAAGTGCTTCAACCTGATGAAAAGCCGGTGAATGAGAAGCATCATTATCATTACGATAGCACCTTCCGGGAGCGATGATTTTAATCGGTGGCTTATACTTTTCCATAACTCGTATTTGAACCGGAGAAGTATGAGTTCTCAGTAAAATATCATCTTTTACATAAAAAGTATCGGAAAGATCTCTAGCCGGATGATCAGCCGGAGTATTCAGGGCATCAAAGTTGTGATATTCATCTTCTACATCGAAAGCTTCGGCAATATCAAATCCCATACTGATGAAATTATCTTCAATCTCACGGAATATTTTTGTGATCGGGTGCAAACCGCCTTTGGTAAGTTTCCTGCCGGGCATTGTAATATCTATCATATCTTTTTGTAAAGAATGATTGTATGCAGCATTTTTAATATTCTGTTCTTGAGTTTGTAGAAATTGTTGAATTTTTTGCTTTGCAGAGTTTAGGATTTTACCAATTTCCGGTCGTTCCTCTTTTGAAACAGAACCAAGTTGCTTCATCAGCGAAGTTAACTCACTTTTTTTCCCGATAAATTTTGATTTAAGTTGCATCAAAGCATGGATTGAATCTACTGATTTTATAGTTTGTTCAGCAGATTCGATCACTTTTTTTATTTCATTTTTCATCAATATATCCGATTTATGAATTTGCTTGTTCTTTCACCAAATCACAAAGTTTACTAAAAGCATCCATATCGTGGTATGCAAGATAGGCTAATACTTTTCTATCAATTTCTATGTCTGCTTTTTTGAGTCCGTTAATAAATCTGCTGTAAGAAAGATCGTGTAAACGAACTGCCGCATTGATCCTGACAATCCATAATCTTCTAAATTCACGTTTTTTTACTCTTCTATCTCTGTAAGCATATTGCCACCCTTTTTCAACGGCTTGCACTGCTGTTCTATATAATTTACTTCTTCCACCAACATATCCTTTTGCTGCTTTTAAGACCTTTTTTCTTCTTTGTTTTGAAGCTACATTATTTATTGCTCTTGGCATATTTATCTCCTTAATTCAATTTTATTAAATTAAATGCAAAGCATTTTTTTTACTCTTGATGTATCAGATTTACTTACTAAATCCGGTTTTCTAAGATTTCTTTTTCGGGTTGCAGACTTCTTAGTAAGAATGTGTTTTGCAAAAGCATGTGAACGTTTTATTTTACCTTTTCCGGTAACTTTGAACCTTTTTGCTGCGGCTCTTCTTGTTTTCATTTTTGGCATTATTCCTCCTGAAACAAATTATGTTTGTTCAATATTTTCTTTATCTTTTTCTTCGAAATATTTATCTATATTATTTTTAGGAGACACAATCATCGAAATTGTTCTTCCCTCACTTTTGGCATGACTATCAATATTTATTATATCTTTCAATTCAATACTCAATTTTTCTAATAATTTGAAACCTAAATCTTTATGAGCTAATTGTCTTCCTTTGAAACGTACAGTGAATTTGACTTTATTGTGCTGTTTAAGGAATTTTATAGCATTTGTTTTCTTGAAATTGAAATCGTGATCATCTGTATTTGGTCCAAATTTGATCTCTTTGATTTGAACCACATGCTGTTTTTTGCGTGATTCACGAAATTTCCTCTCTTTATGATAATGATATTGTCCAAAATCTAATATTTTACAAACCGGTGGACTTGCTTTTGCTGCAATTTCAACTAAATCCAAACCTGCTTTTTTGGCAATTACTAATGCTTCGCTAATCGAAACTATTCCCAATTGCTTATCATTTTGATCTATCAAACGCACTCTACTCACTCTTATTTGCCCATTAATTCTTTCTTTAGGTAACGTAGGTTTTAATTTTGCTTTACCTTTTCTTATCCTTATTGAGATAATTCCTCCTTAAAATAAAAAAGCGAGTGTACAATACACCCGCAATAATATAATCTTTTTCAAAATTATTATTTATCGACCTTATAAGTATTCTCAAGGAAACCATAAGGTAGAAGCGTGTGCTTCTTTCTTAATTTTTTTCAAACATTTTTTTACGTGTTTTTGCGTCAAGTGTTTATTTCCTTAGAATATCATCATCTGCGACAATGTAATAAAATTTATTCAAAGAACTTCTTGTTCCATCCGGAATAGGAGCTGTCCACTTCAGATTCGTATAATGAAAAGTTCCTGTTTCATCAATTGTAAAACCGGAATAAGGATCATTTGATGAATAAACTCTAAACAATGTTGCTCCAGCAACTTCATCCCAAGTTATAACGACATTTTCATCTTCAAAAGTTATTTGTACATTCTGAGGTTCGGGATAATATCCGGATCCGGTAACTGAAACAGAAATCTCAGGTTCATTAATATTATTACTAGTTATAGTGATATTTCCATCAAAATTGCCTGAATGTTCAGGGAAAAAGACTAAACGATATATGTTATTCTGTTCCGGATTTACAGAAAAATCTAATGAATTATGTCTATTTGGATAAAATTCTTTACTATCTCTAACAGGTTCTAATATCCAATATCCTTCGATAGTAGTAATCTGACCAATTAATGGGATGTTACCATGATTATTTATAGTGATCAGTTGTTCAACATAATCATACACATTTAAATCACTGTAATCAAGACTTAATGGACTAACTTCAATATCATTAGCTTCTCCAGTTCCGGTAACTGAAATAAAAATTTCTGGATCATTTACGTCATCACTTGTTATGGAAATATTTCCACTAAAGTTTCCATAATATTCTGGAAAAAAAATTAAACGATATATGTTTGTTTGTTCCGCATTTACTATGAAGTCTAACGAATTCTGTCTACTTGAATTAAATTCTTTACTATCTCTAACAGGTTCTAATACCCAATATCCTTCGATAGTAGTAATTTGACCAATTAATGGGATGTTACCATAATTATTTATAGTTATCAATTGTTCAACATAATCATACACATTTAAATTTCCATAATCCAAACTGCTGGGGCTAACTTCAATATCGTTAGCTTCTCCTTTTCCTGTAACTGATAGAAAAATTTCAGGATTATTTGGATCATTGCTTGTTATAGAAATATTCCCATTGAAATCTCCAAAAGTTTCCGGCCAAAAGAAAAGATCATAAGTATGATTTTGACCTACTGGAATAGTAAAATCCATTGTGTTTTGACGATTGAAGATTTCTCTTGAACTGTTTCTGGTTGGTTCCATAACCCAATAGCTTTCAATTGTGGAGATAATACCGATTAAATCTAAACCACCATTATTTGTTATCGTAAATTGTTGAGACACATAATCTAAAACATCTAATGCTCCATAATCAAGACTCAATGGATTCAAAGAGATATCCGGAGGAGCATTTTCAACAATCATTGTTACAGGAATAGAAATTGATGGATTATCATGATCATTGCTGGTTATAATAACATTTGCATTATAAGTACCTAATTCCATTCCTGATGAATCAAATCCGACAAGAATATTGTCATCTTCACCATTAACCGCAATTGTATTATTTACAGAATTTCCTCCATCAAGAGTAAGCCAAGTTGCAGAAGGTGTATAATCTATAACTAAATAAGGTATGTTTGCTTCATTCCAGCCATCAAAATTTATATAATATGTAGTATCATTATCTCTACTTGAAATTCCAAGAGCAAACCAATCCTGTATTAGAGATGTCCCCAAATCAGTATTAGCACTATCGCCCAATATATGAGTTTTCCAACCCGTAGGATAATCACTCTGTTCAGATTGACGAAGATAGTATCCAGTTGAATTTTCTGCACCAATATCTGTGTGTAAATCCAAAGGAGAAGCAGTTAATGGATTTAATGAAATCGGATTAATATTCCAATACGGATAGTATGTATAATTTACATATCCGTTAAATTCAATTGAATTAATTGTCGAACCGTCCGGTATCGCGCTAGTATCAAACATCATCCAACCGTCTTCAATATTATATCCTCTTGCTTCACTTACATCGGTTTTACTACTTGAAGTGGTTGTTCCAGTCCAATAATCTATAGATAAAGGGTATACTGTAATTAAATCTCTATTTGCTCCTCGGTATTGAATTGAAGCAGTGTAATTCAGTTCATAATCACCAGAGTTACCAATAGTAAGATTATCGGAAACTGTGCTTTCCAATTGCACGGACTTGGTAATACTCGCAGGATTTACAGAAATTACTGATGAGACACCATTTCCATAAACAAGTAATTGGTTGCTAAGATGATCAGGGTCATTACTGGTGATAGATACAATTCCATCATAATTGATATCATCCGTAGGAGTAAAAGCAAGACTAAATTGAGCATTATAACCGGATGATATTGAATATGAGATCAGATTTCTATGCGATTTTTTAATGATATTATTAGTTCTGGATATTTGTGATACCGTGTAACCAACTGGTGTTGAAATATTACCTTCTAATGAACCTCCTCCATTATTTGATAATGTGAAATTTAATGTATAGGTCGAATTTACTTCAACATCTCCATAATTTAAAGAATTCGGATAAAGAGAAAATTGAGGATAAACGGATTCTACTAAAACATCATCTATGTACCAATAATCAAATTGATACAAATTCCCATCTAAAACCCAAGCGATATATGTTGCTGAACCGAGATTATTTATTATGGAAGTAGTAACAGTTTCCGGACCAATATTATCGATAGGATTAACTTGAATCCATGATTCATCTGACCAGTTTATTTTATCAGTACTGCTTTGGATTTTTATTGTTATCCCCGAGCCCCAGTAATCATAATAATGTTTAAATGATAGATCTAAAGTTGTTAAACCATTTGTGTTCAAAATGGGTGAAATCAATCTTGAAATTGCCGGATCATTACTTTCCCAAGCAGCTCTCATTTCAGGAGAAGAACCTCCTGCTTCACTGGAATTATTAGATGTCCACCGATCTGTACAGCCTACACTTTGCTGAGACCACTCCGATGAGTCTGTAAAATTTTCTGAAAAAGGCAAATTCTGTGGATCATACAAGTTTATTGTAATTTCATCTTCTGTTTGATTTGATTCATTATCAAAAGCAATTGCTTTTATTATGCGATCTCCGGTCGAGTATAATGTTGTATCCCATAAATATTCATAACTATCTGAATAATCAGTTGTTTTATAAACATCATCAATATAAAATTCCACGTATGATACACTTCTGGAAGGATCGGATGCATCAACAGTAATATTTACCGATGAACCTTGTAATATGTTGTCTCCGTTTGATGGATTTGTAATATTACAAAGTGGATTCCCTGATGCTGAAACTGCATTTACAGTTGCTAAAGCGTTTACTCTTCCAGAACCAAAAGTATTATTTTTGGGTGATTGAGGAATATCCACATTTTCTTCTAAATATTGATCAATTTGAGCAGGAGTTAAAGTAAGATTTTTTTGTATCATTAATGCCATTACACCAGCGACGCAAGGTGTTGCCATAGAAGTTCCGTTCCACCCGTCAAGATAACCAGTATTGCTTTGATAATCAAGCGATTTAATATTCATACCCGGAGCTGAAATATCAGGGCGTATAAGTCCAATCTCCGGATTATAATTATAATCGTTGTAATTGGTTACAGATTCCCAAGTTACCGGACCTCTTGAAGAAAAATATGCAATATCATCATTACTATCAACGGCACCAACACAAACTACAGAAGAAATCCCTCCAAGTTCTGTTTGATCAGGATGTAACCACGGAGGAGGGCAATCACCGGGGGTACGTACATTATCAGGAATTGGGTAATCAGCAATATCATCATATTCATTTCCCGAAGCTACGGCTGCAACTACTCCAGCAGACAAAGCATTAATCATTGCATCACGCCAAGATTCACGATCAACACCCCAAGCATGTTGCCATCCGATAGACATACTCATTACATCTACATTATTATCAACACAAAATTGAATTGCACTCCAAACCCCTGATTCTGAGCCACTACCTTCGCTATCTAATACTTTTAAGCACATAATAGTTGCATCCGGAGCCATTCCGGTTTGTGAACCGGAAGTTCCGTCACCAGCTACTGTTCCTGCACAATGGGTCCCATGACTGTGATCATCCATAGGATCATCATCATTATTTACAAAATCCCAACCATGATTTGGGTAAGTAGCTCCACCATCCCAAACATGATCAGATAAATCTGTGTGAGTATATCTTACTCCAGAATCAATCACTGCTACTAAGACTCCATTACCAGTGTATCCCAAACTCCAAACATCATCTGCATTTACTTTAGTAACATTCCAGGTAATTTCTCTATTATTTAAGGTTTCTAAAGAAACTTTTTTATGCTCATTCTTATCATCAAGCAACATATTTTGCATTTCATCAAAATCAATACTCTTGATATCCCGATGATTAGAAAGCTCTTTAATTGCGGAAGGAGTAGCATAGCAATTGATCACATTTGTAATCCAAAGTGGATTGATCTTTTTAATAGAATTATTTTTCTCAAATTCTTTTAATTTGCTTAATACATCATTCTGAGTAAGATTACTGAAATTTTTAAGTTCATCAACCACAAATTGTCTTTTTTCATCCTTTGTTAAATCTATTGTAGATAGAAACAACTTACTTGAATCATATCTTTCATTCAGAGAGATATTAATTCTAATGAAACTATCTTTAGTTTCTTCTTCAATTTTTGATTTAAGTTGCTCAGTTATAATACTATTTAACTCCGATACAAACAGTACTGAACTCAATAAAATAAAACTAAGAACCAAATTAATTTTTTTCATATAAACCTCTGATAACCTTAGTGAATAGTGAGCAGTTTATTAGTTAAGAAATTTGTAAAAAAATTTACATCAAATGCTTGAGGCTCTCCAAAACTATTAACTATTCATTAATTAGTAGCTATTCACTATTTAATAACCATTATCTTTTTTCCAATTGTTTTATCGTCAATTTCTATCATATATAAATAAGTTCCTGAACTTACTTTTTTCCCATTGATATCAATTCCATTCCAACGAACTGAATATTGTCCCTTATTTTGCTCACAATCAAGCAGAACTTTGATCAGTTGTCCTAGGGTATTATAAACAGCAATTTTTACTTTACTTCTCTTTAATGTTTCATAAGATAAGATTGATGAGTTTTCTCTTATACTATTATTTGGATAATAAGGATTAGGATATGTAGAAATGTCAAAAAGTAATAGATCACTGTTCTGAGCTTGATTTGCAGAAATCTGAATTGAACCTATGTATGGTATTTTATTATATCCGGTAACTGTAATTTCTAAAATATCTAATGAATCTGGAGTTTCGGTAAATTCGATATTGCAAAATCCGAATTCATTTGTGAGTGCACTTCCAAGTAATATGTTATTTTGAGAGATTCCAACTAAAGCATCTGCAAAATTGCCATTTTCATCATTCACTTGAATATCAAGTTGGTTTGTTCCAATATCAATAACTTCATCATAATCAACAAACATTTCCGTAGGAATATCAGAATAGATAAAAACAGAAGGATCACCGAACATAATCCACGATTGGTAATTTTCTGAGCCAGTTCCATTACCAGTTCCGGGGTAATAATCAATAGCTTCCAAGCATCCATTTGTAATAAGTCCACCTGCTGTAAAAGCAGAATCAGTTACTAATAGGTCAATTATCTCTTCTTGGGCTATCCAACCAGCTGTTGTTTGCCCAACCGAACAACCCTGAAAAACAATAGAACCTTTTGCTGAAAATGGATCGCCTGCTCTTTGCCAAGCTTCTGCCAAACAAAGATTTTCACCGAAATTTCCGTTATTACAAGCTACGGAAATAACAATTGGAAGCATATTTTCATTTTGTAATAAATCAATATATTCCACATTGAAATATGTTGTATTCCATCCGGTAGCACTACCATGTCCAAGGTAATTTATCCAACCTCTACCCTCATTTATGGAGTCTATAACATCATTGGTAGATGCACCAGGATCATAAATTTCATCAATAGAAACATAATTATAGTCAAGCATATTCTCATGAAGCATTCCCATTAATTCCCAATCTACTGGAAAAGGTGGGAAAGCATCATTGCTGGCGATTCCTATCGCTTTATTTTGCCATTCTATTTCCATCTCAGGACTCATCTCATACATTAGATTTTTATGGATCACAGTCTGAGCTTCTACAACAGTTTCAACAGAAAATCTTCCAATAAAAATTTCAGGATAATCATCATCACCATCCAATAATCCATAAACCGGATCTGCTTCATTATTTGTTGCCCAACCTGAATTTCCCATTGCTGCTGGAATCTGATCATTATCACCTACAAGCAAAACAAAAGTTAAATTTGTATTTTCATATTGAGTTTGAATAAACGAATGGATTTCCTGCCAAGAATTACCAGTATCCATTGGATAGTTAAATACTTGAGTATTTATTCCTTTTTTATTTTTCCAATTTACCAAAGATTGTAAGGTAGGTAAAAAATCTGTTGGTGAAATAATTATCATATCACCTTCATCAATTATTGGTAAATAACGGTTATCACTGGAATCATAATTGATAAAATGGTTTGAATATAAATGTGAAAAAGATTTTGGAGTAGTTTCGTGTTTAAACTTTAAAGTATTTTTTGATGAAACTCCTGTGCTTTTTAGTTTAAGGTGAATGTTTTCTGCGTATCTTAATATTCCTTGTTTGGAATTATATTTAAAAGGTTGGAATTTTATATTAATACCGCGTAAATCTCTCAGAATAAATGGTTCTCCTAAAGTAGCAAAAGATTTTTGATACCAGATATCCTGATTATAAATTTCGTTTTCAATATAACTAATTTCATAAGGTCTTTGCTCAATATAAACTGGTCCGGGGGATGGAATAATTTTATCAACTTTCATCTCTTTGTAATCTACAGAAATAATTTCCAAATCAATTTTATCAAAATCAGGAATGACTACATTGCATACATAATACGGTAAATCTGGAAAACCTTTCTTAATAGAACTAATTGCTTTTTCTGCTTCAATTTTATCATAATATTTATTGCCTACTTTTTGTTGCTCAATAGAGAAATCATCTAATTTAAATAAAATTTCGATTTCTGAGCTTGATTCTTTTAAAAGTGATATATTGTAAGATATCAATGATGATACAATACAAAATAACACTAAAAATATTATCAAATTTTTTTTCATAATTATCCTTTTTCTCCCTTTAAGTTTATTATTAAAATGAAATACTTAAAAATGATGTCAACAAATTTCTTTGAATTAAAGATGCATCCCCAAAATTATCTTAATAGTTTTCCTTGCCAAGATTTCATATTATTAGATTTTTTCGTATCAAAACTTATCTCATTTCAGGGATTGATTGTTTAAATTGATTATAATTTTTACTTAGAGCAATTTATGGAGAGAATTTCAAAGATAGAATTATGCAAAATATCATTTCTAAAATCAAAAAAAATATTATCGGTACAGAATTTGAAAACCGAACTTATATAGTAGGTGGTTTTGTACGTGATTTGCTTCTTGGAAAAGAAAGTAATGATCTTGATCTGGTTGTGGAACTGAATAATGGGGGAGTAAGGTTAGCAAATCATTTTTTTCAAATAGGATTATCTTCTCAACCCGTAATATTTAAAAATTTTGGAACTGCTTATGTGAAAATTGATAATCAAAAAATTGAACTTGTGATGACACGTTCCGAATCATATCAGGATCAAAATAGAAAACCTCAAGTAAAAGCAGCCTCCTTGGAACAGGATATTTATCGTCGTGATTTCACAATTAATTCATTACTATTAAATGTTTCTACAGGAGAAATTCTTGATATTACAGGTAAAGGTAAAGAGGATCTTCAATGTAAGATAATTCGTTCAACTTCTGAATCTGAAAAAATCTTTCGAGAAGATCCTTTGCGAATTCTGCGAGCTATAAGATTTAGTAATGATCTAAAATTTGAAATTGAACCTACTACGAAAAACGCCCTAATTAATAATGTAGAACACTTGAATTTTATCTCAGCAGAGCGGAAAAGAGAAGAATTTAATAAAATGATGATATCTGAAATTCCCG
Source organism: Candidatus Cloacimonadota bacterium (assembly GCA_021108315.1). GTDB lineage: Bacteria > Cloacimonadota > Cloacimonadia > Cloacimonadales > TCS61 > JAIORE01. The sequence goes on along the minus strand of JAIORE010000355.1, from coordinate 18,546 downwards.
ATAAAGCAATGAAAAAATTAAGAGAATATGGAACATTGGTTTATCTCATTCCTGAAATAGTAGAGATTTATGATTTGAAACAAAACAGATATCATAATATGGATGTCTGGCATCATACTTTAGAAGTTTTAAAAAATACTCCACCTAAATTAACAATTCGTATAGCAGCTCTTCTTCATGATATTGCTAAAAAAGAGTGCTATTCAGAAGATGATAAAGGAATTCATTTCTATAAGCATGAAATTATTGGAGCAGAAATTGCAAGAAAAGTATTGAAAAAGTTGGTTTATTCAAATGAAATTATCAGCAATGTGGAAATCCTTATAAAAAATCATCTTAGAATCAAACAATATGGTTACTTTGCTGAAAAAGTTACAGATAAAACAATTCGAAAGTTAATCTATCAACTTGGAGAAAACCTTGATGACTTTTTAACACTTGTTCACGCTGATAATATAAGCCATGCAGAAAAATTTAAACTAAATGAACAAATTCCTTGTCTGCGTAATAAAATAAATGAAATGAATAAACAAAACCCTTTAAATAGCTTACCTGTAAGCGGAATTAACGTAATGAAATATTTTAGTATTAACGAGGGAAGAGAAGTAGGGGAAATACTTGATTTAGCTAAGGAATTGTGGTTTGAAAATCCAAAACTTGATAAAAAGATGATATTAGAAAAAATTGAAAGATTAACCACAGAGAACACAGAGAAAATCTAAAAAAACCTCTCTAACATCTCTTTGTAAGATGAGAAAAAAGGACTAATATAAAAATATGAAAGTTATTAAATATTTACTCATTATTATATTATTGATGACGATGTTCCTTGGATTGAATTCTAAAAAGTATGATTACTTTCCTGAAAGATATTCTGATGAAGAGCAGATAAAATATGTTATTAATCACTATTTTATGCTGAGATATGAAGGGCAAAAGAATTTACAATTCAATGATTTTTCTTATCTAATTGCCGATTGGATTGATGAAACAAACGAATGGACAAAAACAGAGATCGAGAAACGAGAAATCGAGCAATATTTAGCAAAATTATATGATCTCTCATACGAGATGTATGATTACAAACTGGATTACAAAGATTTTCATTATATGTTGAATAACAAAAAAGTAGTCGTTACATTACTTGAAAACCATGATGTAACTTTTAAGGCAATATCACCTCAAGTTTCCAGTTTAGCAAATCGGGAACACTTCATCTCATTACGAAAGAAAAAAGGTATTTGGAAGATATCTTTTAATCAATATAACAGCGAATTTTCACAGCTTCTAAAAGATTATTCAAAGAATGAAATCATTAATAGAATTGATAAAAATAAAAAAACAGAATTAATTAATATAAAAAAATGGAGAAAATCTAAAAATAAAATCAGCGAAAAAAAATCAGAAGAAATTCAAAAATATAATAGGAAAAAAGCTGTTATTTATGCGAACCAATACTGGAAAAATTATAATCGGATATTTTATGATTTCCCAAAGAATGATTGTACTAATTATGTATCTCAAATATTACTTGCTGGAGGTGCTCCAACAGATAAATCAGGACAATATCAATGGTTTTTGGATAATATGGATAATCCCGGAGTGAGCTATTCATATTCTTGGGCAGTTGTTCAAGATTTGTATTATTATTTGGTTAAAAATTATTGGACAGGACCTTGTGGAAAAAAATCTACTTTATGTGAAATGGAAGCAGGTGATATTATTCAGTTTTATTCAATTTCGAAAGGTTGGTTGCACTCTATTATTGTGGTAAAAGCACCGAAAATTACTAATTGTGGGGAGAGTCTACATTATTTGATAAACTCGCATGATTCCGATAGAAAAAATTACCCTTTGGCATATTTTGGTGCTCATAGGAAACGTTTTATTCATGTTGAAGGCTGGTATAAATAGTGAATAGTGAATAGTGAAGAAAAAAAAGTAATTAGAAGATTGGGAAAGGAAAGAATAATCGCGGTCTGTTTACACACAGAATCCTAGCCTAGATAAACTGGAAAAGATGAAACCACGAATTAACTCGAAAAAAAACAGGGAAAACAAAAAAACTAAATGAAGGATGTATATTATGCCTACTCGACAATATAAGACCTTATCCTACTTGTAGAGTAGTCTTTTTCCAAAACTCGTTATTGGAAAAATTTAGGTTCTTGTAAACCGTTGAAACTGTTAATATAAAATCCATCTCATAAACCACAAACTTGGGAACGAATTGAGCGTTTTAAAAAAAGGGAAAACCACTTTCGGAAAGTATACTTAAAATATATGTAAATATGAATTTATTTTGATATATTATGGCAGTTTTGGCAAATGTTAGTTCTTGAAGATCTAACTGTCCCACAAACTGGACATCGGGTTACTTTCCCTTTTTTAATTTTTCTATTAATCATTTTATATTTATTCTTCTTGGAAACTAGTACAATTACTAAACCAATTATTGGACTCAATATTAATGAATAAAAAAAGCCAAATAAAAATGTTTTACCTCTATTTCGGCTAATCATCCCAACAATTAATGCTAAAACTAAATAGATTGATGCTATTAATTCAAGCATAATTCCCCCAAATTACTATTGTTATAATTCAAATAGAAATTATCAAATTATTAGTCAAGTTTTTCTTAATTATTCTGAATCTGTTGATTTATTCATTTGGAAATTTATTTTTGAACTCCATAAGTTGTCATATGATGCAAATTACACTTGAGAATACATAAAATACTACGGAATTTTCATTTATTATTTATAAATCCGAGTCAATCAACAGAGACATTTATTGATATCTTTCATTTGTTTGTTCAATTATCAAGCAATATCGTAGTGCCATATAATTAAAAATTTCTTTAAGAATTGTATGTTGATTTGCATATTGAATCTATTTTGACAAAACAATTCACTTTTTATTATCATAAAAATCTAATTCAAGAAATTATAAAAACTTAATTTGAATAGTTTCTCATTAAAAATGATGAAAATTGTAAGCATTATATGATAATTAACCAAAATTCAAAACTTCTCAAGCTCGAGTCATCGTTCAGTATCTTTAAGACTTGAAATAGAACGCAAAACAAAACTCGCTGCCCAAAGTCCCATAATTGCCGGTAAATATACCACAGAGCCCAGAGTTCCTCTTTCTCGCCCCCGATTTCCAATCCATTCTTCTTGTGAACCAGCTTCAAAATCAAGTTGAGGAACTGGTTTTTCTGATGAATAAATAACCGGAATCCCTTCAAATATTCCTCTTCGATGCAGATATTTTCTCACTTTTCTGGCAAGTGGATCAATTTTGGTTTTTGAAATATCACATAATTCAATTCTACCCGGATCAATTCTGCCTGCTGCTCCCATTGAAGAAATTACCGGAATTTTTTTGTGATAAACTACTTCTAATAATGCTGTTTTAGGAGTTAAGCTATCAATTGCATCAACAACAAAATCAATACCTTCTAATAATTTTTCTTTTGAATCGTCAGCAAAAAATCCATTGAATATTTCAATTTCTACATTGGGATTTATATCATCCATACGTTTTTGCATTACTTCTGTTTTCATTAACCCAATTGTGCTGTGTAGTGCTGGAAGTTGCCTATTTAAATTAGTTAAACTGATCACATCAAAATCTACTAATAAAAATGATCCGATACCGCTACGAACAAGTGCTTCGGCAGCATAACTACCTACACCACCAAGTCCCATTATGGCAACTTTGGTCTTTTGGAAATGTTGAATAGCTTTTTCACCAAATAGGATTTCGGTTCTTGAAAATTGTTTTATGCTACTCATTTTTAAATTAAAGTTTCTCTCCATGATAGATTAACAAACAAGATTGTTTGTTTTACAGATTTGGGGAAATAGATTGCGAATTATCTGGAATTGTCTATCTAACAATTTCTCTCTTTCTATATTCAAATTCTGTATGATAAAATTTATAGGAACAAGTAGATTTGATAAATGATTGAATTCATCTACCGAAGCATAAGGTTTTTGATAAGGAGCATCTGTTTCAAAGCAATAATTACCGTATTTCAAGATGAATTTTAACACTTCCAATTTAGGAAATCTACAACCGATTGAAAAGGTTAAATCAAATTTTGTAAATATTTCGGTAATTTTCTGTGAAGCATTAAAACCATGTAGAATGCCTCTTACTCTCGGGAAATTATTTTTTAGCAATTTAAATAACTCATAATATTTTCCAACGATATGAAAAATTACAGGTAGATCAAATTCATTGGCAATATTGAGCTGTTCTAATAATAAATCTGTTTGCTTTTGTTCATCAAAATCTCTAGTATCTAAACCTATTTCACCAATTCCAATGATTTTTTTTGATTCCGCAAGTTCGATAATTGTTGGTAAATCTTTTAGATCACTTTTTTCATAAACTGGATGAATTCCAGCATACCAGAGCATGTTTGGTAAACCAGATTTTTTATGCCACTCATATTCACTTTCGCACAATGCAGACGACAAAAAAAGCTTAATATTTGATTTTTTTGCCTGTTTAATCTTTTTTGATAAGATATTTTTTATATCAAGCTCGTTCAAATGGCAATGAGCATCTATCCAATATTTATTCATAAAATTTTAAAAATAGGCTATTATAAATGTAACACAATCTGTCTGTTATTTATATGTATCTTAACAAGTTGTACTACAAATAAAAAAAACTGTCAGAGAAAATTCTAACAGGTATTTTGGGTTAATTAAAATCTGAATTCTACGCCAACGCTAAATGTTTTCAGTGTTTCATCAATTCCTTTGATCTCTCCATCATCGTTATAATCTTCGTATCTTTCCTGATATTTAGCAACTAATTCCGTATTGGGAGACATTGAATAGCCAACTTTTCCCACAATATAAGCTTCAGGTGTTTTTAAATTTACTATTCTATCTACACCAACCTGATAGTAACTAATTTGGGCTGTTGATAATTTTGGAATAAAAGTTTTGTTCAAAGCCAAAGTAGACCATAATGATCTTCTGTGAGTATTATTTGCTCCATACATATCTTCGTAAGCAACTGTGAGAGTAATAAATTGAAATAGATTTGCCTTTATACTGCCGTACCAACCTTTGGTTTCAAATGAATTTTGAATATCATTTTCTTTTGTAGTAATATTATAGCCAATGCTATCTCTGGTGACAAACGAGCGTTGATCATCATAAAGATGGTCAAAATAACTTGGAATAAAATCTTCCTGATAATATCTGAACTCCAAGTTTAAGTGGAAAATTAAAAATTTAGAATAAAATCCGGGGAAAATAAATCCCATATTGTGATCCATAATTTTTGCAGCTTCTCCGTAATGGCTGAGTTTAAACAGATCAGTTTCGATCAAGGGTAATTCATAATCAAGAGCAGCAACAGCTATCGGATCTGCTTCCGGAATTAACGCTTCCGGATTCACATCATAATCAACTACCAGATAACCATTATCAATCATAGTTTGAATTTGCTCTGCAGTTAATCCGGTTGCTAATAAAGCATCATAATCAAGTATTCCATCTCCATCAATGTCTAAGCTTCCATCATTCCAATCCCAATCATAAAGTTTGCCATATTGATCACGATCCATAGCAACAGTGCCACCAAAGATGATTTTATTGAAAAGTGGAAATCCCGTGCTTTCTAAAGGTTGAAATGTAAAACGACCAGCCAAAATCTCATTTTCGTTTAGATTTGACGAAAATGCTTCTAAAGTTGCTTCGGAAATTGGAAGCTTTCCACCAACTTGTAAACCAATCTGCCGGAATTCAGGATAACGAAGCATATTGGAATAGTTTTTCATAACCAGCCCCGGTCCTAAATTATAATTAGGAAATCCACCAATTCTTGCAAAAAAAGGATCACCTCGAAGACCATATCTTACATAGTAAATTTTATTCAAATAATCTTTGGCATCATCCCAATCTTCTTCCCGAATATCTCCGTTACTATCAATAAGAATATCAATATCGAGTCCAATACCGAATTTTCCAAAGGTGAGTTCCGGCATTAAACGAATTCTGGAATAGGTTTGACCTCCCATAATCACTGCTCCGGCACTTCCACCCATATTAAATCCATCTTCATTTTCTACTTCTTCTTCGACCATTTCCTGACTGAATAATAAAAAAGAAGCAAGAAGTAAAACCATAAGTAAAAATGTGTTCTTTATCATAAATCCTCCTTAATAATCAATTTTTACCTATGAATAAAATTTGTCATAAAAAGTCAACTATTTAGAATGTTTTTGCTTTTTTTATCAATTTTACATCTTTATCATAGACAAATAAAAGATGTATTTTTTGATGTTTCAAATTATTTCACAATGGGAGAATGATGCAGTATAAATATTTGGAAGAGTGGGTAAATACAACTTCTTATGAAAATTTATACGTTCATAAAATAGTTACTTATCAAGACCAGACATTTTTCTTTTTTAAAAAAAAGAAAATATTTTTACAAATTAACTTATCATCGGAGAATAGCTTTTGTTTTTTTGGTGAGAAAATACCAATTCCAGAGGAAAAATGTATACAATCCCTCTCTCTGGAAAACTTTTTCAAACATTCAAAATTGAAAAAAATATCACTCATTTCCCAAGATAGAATTATCTCTTTTCTTTGGGAGAAAGTGGATATTTACAATCAAAAACAGGAATATACATTGATAGTTGAACTCATTCCACGATTTCAAAATTTAATAGTGATTGATCATGAGAAAAAAATAATTTTTGCTAAAAAGAAATTTAGTTTTGCGGATAATAATCAACGTCAAATATTACCGGGTGTAGAGTATCACGCTCCTCAGACAGATTTCAAAATTCAAACATCAAATGTAAAATATCCTGTTTCAATCAAAGATAAACAAATAATAGAAAATTCTGACTTAAAACAAAGCTATAATAATTTGAATGATTTATTTTATGAAATTTATTACAATCATATATTAAAAAATCAATTAGAATTCCAACGAAAAAAAATATTGGATAGAACATCAAAAGAGATTAAGAAAAAAGAAAAAAAATTAGTTAAATTGCAAGCAGAATTAGCTGATGCCAGCCAGAAACAGAAATGGTTAACTTTTGCAGAGCTTCTCAAAGGAAATTTAGGGAAAATAAAGAAGGGAATGACCAAAATTGAAGTTACAGATTATTTTCAGGAAGAACTTCCAAAGATAGAAATTGCAATTTTATCTGATAAAACACCAAAACAAAATTTAGAATATTATTTCAAAAAATATCGAAAAGCCAGAGATGGAAAAATAAAAATTCAAGAAAGAATAATAATCACTAAAGATGAGATTGAAAATCTGACAAAAGAAAAATTCGATATTCTCGAAGCTGATATTTTTGACTTTATATCTTCATCAAAACAAAAAAAGATTAATAGAAAGAAAAATTCTACTTATTTGAAATCACTTAAAATCAACGATGAATGGGAGATATTTGTTGGGAGAACAAGCAAAGAAAATGATTTTCTTACCACAAGATTCGCAAAGCCTTATGACTGGTGGTTTCATACCAGAATTTTTAGAGGAACTCATGTTATTCTAAGAAATTATAAAAAACAAGAACTTAATGACGATTTGAAAATAATTTGTGCTGAATTAGCCGCATATTATAGCAAAGCAAAAAAATCTGAAAACGTTCCGGTAGATTATACGGAAATTCGCTTTGTAAGAAAACCACGAGGAAGTGCTCCGGGATTTGTAACTTACAAAAATCAAAAAACTTTATATGTTGATCCGATTAGTATGCGTGAAGCGAAAGAACTGATAAATAACAAAGAACTTAAGGATAAGAAATAATTTATGATTGGACTTAGCTCAGATATGGTTGTAATTTCTAAATACAGCAGAAAGTGGAAAATGTTTTATGAAGACGAAGAGATTCTGATTAAAAACAATCTAAAAAAGCTATATTTTGAGATTGAACATATTGGAAGTACTGCAATTAAAGATTTGGATGCAAAACCGATTATAGACATTATGATTGGATATTTCCATAAAGCCGATTTAGAAAAAATTATCAATTCATTGGAATCTATAAAATATATAAACAAAGGGGAAGCCGGTATTCCTGAGCGTATTTTTTTAAAGAAAGATGTTAAAGATAAGACAACTCATCATATCCATCTTACAGAAATAGAATCAGAATTTTGGAGTGATCATATTTTGTTTCGAGATTTTTTGGATAGTCATGAAAATCTTAAAATAGAATATCAGAATTTAAAATATGAATTTTCAGATAGATATAAAAACGATCGCGAAAAATATACGGAATCCAAATCCGATTTTATTCAGAAAATTATTGCAAAGGCAAAAAACAGTTAATAAAAAATAACCCCTCTAACTCCCCTTCGTAAGGGGAGAACTGCTCCCTTCCCTTTGCGAAGGGGAAGGGTTGGGGATGGGGTTAGAAAAGAGAATAATACATCATATCAATAATTTTTAGAGAAAACAGTGAATAGTGAATAATGAAAAAAAATAATCTGATCTCTTTTTTCTCTATGCTTTCTGTGGTTATTTCTTTTTGCTCAAAGATGTTTTATTCAAATCCAAAAGAGGTAAATCTATGATAAAAGGAATTGTTTTAGTAAGTGGTGGTTTGGATAGTTTGGTTACAGCTTCCATTGCACAACAAGAATGTGATGAGATATATTTTTTACACTTGAATTATGGTCAAAAGACAGAGAGAAAAGAGCTGGAATCGTTTCAAAAATTACAAAAATTCTACAAACCGATTGATTCGTTAATAGTTGATATTTCATATCTCAAACAGATTGGTGGTTCAAGTTTAACTGATGATTCAATAGCTGTAAAAGATTTTACCGGAGAAATTGAAGTTCCTGATAGCTATGTACCTTTTCGCAATGCTCATTTGGTGACAATTGCCACAAGTTGGGCAGAAGTGATAGATGCCAACCGGATCTATATTGGAGTGGTAGAAGAAGATAGTTCCGGTTATCCAGATTGTAGAGAAGAGTTTTACGAAAGCCTTCAGAAGACAATTGATCTCGGAACGAAAGAAGAAACGAATATAAGAATTCATATTCCGATAGTTCATAAAAATAAATCTGAAATCATTAAAATTGGTTTTGAATTAGGAGCACCTTTTGAGCATAGCTGGAGTTGCTACAAAAACAATGATATTGCCTGTGGAACTTGTGATAGCTGCGTTCTTCGTCTAAGAGCTTTTAAGAAAATTGGAATAAAAGATCCGATACCTTATTTAGTGAATAACTAATTATGACGATCTCGTAAAAAGTCCAAATATTGAAATTTTCAGAGATTTACCTTTTTTGTAACATCCTACATAATAGGCAATTACAAAAAAGGTATTCTTGTAAAAATGCTTGCTTTTTCCTTTTTACGAGACCATCAATAATGAATAGTGAATAATGAAGAAAAGGAAAAGAATGAAGATTTGTGTCTTTTGAAATCCTGTTAATCAATTAATCAGGAAAATCAGAGTTCAGACATATTTTCATTTCTAATTTAAAATTTAAAATTTATAAGTCTATCATAGATAGTTTGGGAAAAATATGAATAAAGTAAGAATAGTTGGAGCTGGATTAGCAGGCTCTGAAGCAGCTTTACAATTTGCTGAAGCGGGTTGGAAAGTTGATCTTTTTGAAATGCGTCCAAAAGTGAAAACACCAGCTCATCAAAGTGGGGATTTTGCAGAATTAGTGTGCAGTAACTCATTAAAATCTAATCTTGTTACTACAGCTTCAGGATTGCTTAAAGCGGAGATGAAGCTATTAGGTTGTAAGTTGCTTCCAATTGCAGAAACGTGTTCTGTTCCGTCTGGAAATGCTTTGGCAATAAATCGTGAAATATTTTCCAAAAAAGTGACAAAACATATTTTAAATCATCCGAATATAAATTTTATCAACGAAGAATTTATTGATTTTGATGATGAATTGACGATTTTGGCAACCGGACCTCTTACTTCTGATAATCTGATCGAATCTTTGCAGGATGTTGTTGATAACGAGCATTTGTATTTTTTTGATGCCATTGCTCCAATCGTATCTGCTGATTCATTGAATTATGATGTGATTTACAGAAAAACTCGTTATGATAAAGGTGAAGCTGATTATCTTAATTGTCCGTTTTCCAAAGAGGAATATTTGCGTTTTGCAGAAGCTTTGAAGAATGCTGAAAAACCTAAACCCAAAGAATTTGAAAATCGTTTTTTTAAAGAGATCAAGTTTACTTATTATGAAAATTGTACACCGATTGAAGAATTAGCTCAGCGAGGAATTGAAACTTTACGTTATGGAGTGATGAGACCGGTAGGCTTGGAAAATCCTAATGATTCCGACAGAAGACCTTATGCTGTAATTCAATTGAGAGCCGAAAATCTGGAGAGGACTTCATATAATTTGGTGGGTTGCCAAACAATGATGAAATACGGTGAACAAAAAGAGATTCTTCGTATGATTCCCGGCTTGGGAAAAGCTGATTTTCTCAGATATGGTTCAATCCATCGCAATTCTTATCTAAATGCACCGGAACTCTTGAATGCTGATTTTTCTTTAAAACAAAAAAAGAATATTTATGTTGCCGGACAATTCAGCGGAGTAGAAGGTTATGTAGAATCAATATTTAGTGGCTTGTTAGTGGCTAATCTTATCTTAGGAAAAATAACTGATCTACCAGAAAAAACTATTTCAAAACAATTATGGAAATATCTACAGATAAACCGTAAAAATTTTCAACCTATGAATGCAAATTTTGGTTTATTACCTGCTCTTTCAGAAAAAATTAAAGACAAGAAACTTAAAAAGAAAAAATTAGCAGAGATTTCTTTAGAACAACTTAGGATGACTAAAGTGAAAATTAAAGATAGCAAATAATCATTATTGATTTATTCATTTGGAGATTTAATTTTTAATTCCATAAGTCGTCGTATGATTACAAACTTCACTTGAGAATACATAAAAGCAAAGCAAATAAATCCAAGTTATTTCTTAATCGTTTCATTGGTAATCATTGATAACATTTACTATTTTAAAAAAGACAAACTTCTCCTGTTTTTATGAGGAATTTTTCTTGTTATTCTTATGAAAAATCTTCAGTTTATTCATACTCATTGTATTTTTAGCTGAAGATTGCTGATAAGGAAATGTTGAAAGACACTTCAAAACAATTCTTTTTGAAACGTAAGAGGTTCGTTTGTCAACTTTCCGAATCTTAATAGAAAGAATTCCTTTGATAAAAGCTTCGGAAAGGGTTTTTATGGGAAAATGAATTGGATTCAATAAATTATTTGACAACATATAACATCTTAATATTACCTGCAAATGTATAAAAAAAGGAGAGAAAATATGCAATTACATCACAATTTTATCAAAGTTGCCAAAAAAAATAGTAAAAAGATAGCAGTTTACGATCAAGCTACCGGAAAAGATATTACATACGAAAGAATGTTAATTGCTTCCTTGATACTTGCTTCAAAATTTTCCAGTTATCGGGGAAGATATATTGGGATTCTTATTCCAACTTCTGCTGGAAGTATGTTAGCAATTCTCGGAACATTAATGGCTGGAAAAATTCCAGTGATGATAAATTATTCTACCGGAGCTCGTGAAAACGCAATCTATGCTCAGGATAAATGTAGTTCATTAACTATCATCTCTAGTAAAAAATTGGTTGAAAAAATAAAAATGAAACCTTTGGAAGGTATGATATTTTTAGAAGATATTATGAAATCAATTACGGGTTTTGATAAGATCAAGGCAGCATTAAAAGCTAAAATGCCTACTCCAATTGTTAGAAATTTCATTTACAAAGGTTCTGACGAAAATACAAGTGTAGTCTTATTCACAAGTGGAAGTGAAAAAGATCCGAAAGGAGTTGAACTTTCACATAAAAACATTATGCATAATGTGACAAATATTCCCAAAGCAGCAGTTATTACTCCTGATTTTATTTTTTTAGCTAACTTGCCTTTCTTTCATGTTTTTGGTCTTACGGTGAATATGTGGACTCCTCTTCTTTTAGGATGTTCGGTTGTGGCTTATCCCAATCCCTTGGATTATGGTGTTATATGTGGATTAGTCAGAAAGTATAAAATTGATATGATGGCAGGAACTCCAGCATTTTTCTACGGTTATCTAAAGAAATCTAATTCTGGTGATTTTGCATCGGTAAAAATTGCAGTTTCCGGTGCAGACAAACTTACTCCCCATATATACGATGCTTTCTTACAGAAACATAACATGATGATTTTCGATGGTTATGGAACTACCGAAACAAGTCCTGTGATAAGTGTCAATACACCCGATTTTCATAAAAAAGGTAGCATTGGAAAACCGATCGGTGGAGTTCAACTTAAGATAGTTGATACAATGACCGGAAATGAATTAGCTCGTGGAGAAGAGGGGAAAATCATCGTAAAAGGTGATATGGTGATGAAAGGATATCTAGGAGATATAGAAGAAACTTCATTACGAATTCGAGATGGTTGGTATGATACCGGAGATATGGGAGTTTGGGACGAAGACGGATTTTTATGGCATAAAGGGCGTTTGAAACGATTTGTAAAAATTGGTGGTGAAATGGTTTCTTTGGTGCGAATAGAAAGTATTATGGAAAAATTTATTCCAGAAGATGCGGTTTGCTGTGTGGTTGATGTTCCGAATCTAAAAAAAGGAGCTGAAATTGTTGCGGCTCTGACAACAAGTGAAATCAATACAAAAAAAGTTCGTAAATTGATGGCGAAAGAACTTCCTTCAATAGCTCTACCCAAAGAGTTTCATGTAATTGAAGATATACCGATGATGCCTAGTGGAAAGGTAAACTTTCGAGAAGTTGAAAAGATTTGTCGTGCGAAAATGGAAAACAAGAATGATTTGGGAACTTAGTGACTGTCGCAAAATAATATGTACAATCTATCTTTGAATTATTCCTTTCTTCTTTGTTGCAAAAAAATTAACGCTGAAAGACGGTGAAAATTATAAAAAAATATGATAAAAAATAATATTGTTTTTATAATAAATCTGTATTAAAATTAACCATACTAATTCTTGACGGAATATAATAGGTTTTAATTTTTTCCCTAATTATAAAAAAAGGAGATTTTTATGAAAATTATTAGTTTGGTTTTAGTTTTGTTTTTTTGCATCTCTTTGCTTTTAGCAGATGAGATTCAATTTTTCCCCAGTGATGATATGTACACGGATTGCGATGGAGTTTCTCACAGTATATCAGACCTGTTTTTGGTAAATGAAGGAGCTTCTGATTATGAAACAATCATGGTCAAATTTGATCTTAGTGAATATGGAAATGATCCATTCACTTCTGCTACTCTTAATTTACACCGTTTTTTTGCTTGCGGAGGTGGAGGTGGAACTACTTCTGCAAAATTGTATTTAATCAGTGAGGATTGGGATGAAACAGCTTGGGATCAACATACACATATATCTTACAATGAAGAAACAGAAATAGAATATGTTTTTAGCGGTCCCACAGGAGCTCAAAATACTTGGTATGAAATTGATATAACAAATTTTGTGATGCTTTGGTTATATGCCAATCAACCGAATTATGGATTATGTATTGTTGCAGATGCCGGGGAACATCACAGTAAATTTGATTCAAAAGAAGATAGTAATGAAAATTTTCATCCTTACTTCTCTATTCAGACTACTACAAAAATTGATGAAAATAAAATTATTAATGTAGAATCGAATATATCTATGGAAAACTATCCAAATCCTTTTAACCCGCAAACAACTATAGAATTTACTTCAAAGATTACTCAAGAAGCAAACATCTCTATTTATAACATAAAGGGTGAAAAAATTATAACTTTATTTGATGGATTATTAACAGCTAATGAAACATATAGAAAGATTTGGAATGGATCTTCAGAAAATGGGAATACAGTAAATTCAGGAATATATTTTTCAAAAATTAAGACAAAAAGCGATTTACAAGTAAAAAAAATAATCCTACTCAAATAGAAAACATTCTTTTTCAAATTGAGTTTAAAAATCCGATTCAGATTTTAACATTTGAATCGGATTTTTTTGAAAATACTTTTGTTTTTTTCAATCAAGCTTGTTCTTGACTGAAATAGCTTACTTATCAATATTTCTTCTAATTCAGAAAAAATAAGGAAAAATTATGGAAAAAATTACTGAAATATTATTTGAAATATTAAAAAAACCATTTGTGTGGGGATTGATAATCGGATTTCTCTTTAGTATATATATTTGGATAAATTCTTCAGTGAAAAGAAAGAATTTGAAAAAAGAGAATAAAGAACTAAAAAAACATCTTCATACAAAAATGGAAATCGATGCCGAAGCTACAGAAATGATGAAAGATAAATTGGAAAAGATGAAAGAAAATAATGAAAACCTGCGAATTACAATTCAAACTTTACGAACCAAACCGGCTCGAAAGGAATTGGAACTTCTATATATCTATGATAAAACACTTCATTTGATGTTTCAACGTGCTCCCGGATTTGCTTCCGCTTGGCAAAATACACGCAAGGAGATTGAAAAAGAGATTTCAGATTCATATAAGGGAATCATTCCGATGATAAAAAGAGCTTTTGGTGCTATTCCGATTTTACCAGCAGATAGTGTTGATTCTACTTTTGTTGTTGAAGATAATGAGAAAAATAGTGAATAGTATTAAAAGATAAAATATTCTGATAGGTTTTTCCTCATCTTCTCCACCTAACACATTTTCCAGCAGGCAAATCACTTCCAGTATCAGATTTGATAGTTAAATTCAATGTCTCAATTTTCCTGTTTTTCAAACTTTGTAATTTTGAGAATTCTGTTTGTAATTCTTGAGTTCCAAAATCCTTATCATGGCAAGATAAGATTACAAATTCGGGATTTTTGCTTAGAAGTTTATCAATTAAATTCATTAATTTGGGAAAATCTCTACTTATCTTCCAAGTAGCACCTTTTTTCCCACGACCAAAAGCCGGTGGATCGAGAATTATCCCATCATAAATTGTTCCTCGTCTAATTTCACGAGTAAGAAAAGAGATAATATCATCCACAATCCAACGAATATGATTATTTTCCAAATTAGAAAGTTGGCAGTTTTGTTTAGCCCAATTCACACTGCTGGAAGAAGCATCAAGGTGAGTAACTGTAGTATTTTTGGCAGAGGCAAAAAGAGTTGAAGCTCCTGTATAAGCAAAGCCATTTAAAATTCTTAGAGGGCGGTTTGCATTAGAAATAACTTCTTGTAGCCACATCCAATTTGTTAATTGCTCAGGGAAAATCCCGATTTGTTGATTTGGTGATAATCTTAATTCAAAAGTTAAACTGTTGCACTCAAAAAATGGTAAAATATTTTCTTTATTTTCAATCCATCTGCTTTGGGTTTGATCAAATCTTGCTTGATATTGTTTCCAGATATTGTTATCGAGTTTACGTTTCCAAGTAGCTTGAGGAGCAGGACGACGAATAACAAAATCACCAATTTGTTCCAATTTCTCAAATTCACCACAATCCAATAATTTGTAATTATAATTTAAAAGATTTTTCATATGAGAACAGCCAGTAACTATTAATTCATTTTCCATATTCTTAAATTAGATTTGGAGAATCTGTAACAATCAATTTGAATGAATGACATCAATCACCCATTCGTTTACTTCATCTAATAAAACTATGATTTTCTCAAAATCTGTCGGTTCGTCATCTTCTTCAAAATAATCATAACGGAATTCAACTGCGAATGGAGTAAGAAAGCGTAATTCTTCAAATGAATCAGGAAAAAGAATTTTATTGTCCTTAAGTAAATCTAATAAATCAGATAATCTATGGGTAAATGGAAATTCAATTCCTTCGAAAGTTAATACCGTTTTTAACATCTTTTCAGCAGCTTGTTGGGCGTGAAATCCTTTAATTTCATCAGCGACTTCCGTATCCAAATACAATTTTTTCAAAACTATCAAATCCTGCTGAGATTTATACAATAACATTTCAGCATATTTAATGTTTTTCATAGTATAATTTTCCTTCTGTAATTGCTCGATGAATTACGGAACCGGGAATTTTCGACCATTCCTTAAAATGAGATTCACCCGTGACTAAAATATCAACAGGAAGTCTCATTGATCTTACAGCATCGTGCAACCTAACCATCTCTTTTCTTTGACTTGATAATTTATGCTCAACTACTAAAAAATCTAAATCGGATTTTTCTTGAGCATCTCCCCTAGCATAAGAACCGAAGAGGTAGATTTTTTGCGGTTTTGCTGTCGCAACCAGCGTTTCAATAATTTTGTTTATTTCTTTTTCGGAAATCATAGAAAACTCCTGAATAATCTACTCTGTAAATTTCCATTATTTTCTAAAGAACTGTTGTAAAATCTGGGAAATGAATATATCTCAACAACTATAAATCACCTTCCCATATTCTAAAATAGATTCCAGAAAACCACTTCTATCGTTATTTTCTTCTAGTAAAACCGGTTCGATTCTATCATCAATATCCCTTCTTAATTTGAATAATTGAAATTCCAAATCTAAAAAATCATCTTCGATATTATAAACGATTACAGCAATATCAATATCACTATTTTCAGTAAAATTTCCTCGAGCATAAGAACCGAATAGAATAATTTTCTTGGGTGAAAACTTTTCTCGAACTAAAGTTGCATATTTTACTAATTTTCTATTAATTTCTTTTGTATTCATTGAAATAAATCCTCTGTGTTTTTCAAAATTTGTTTACATTTATTTTCTGTAAAAGCCTTAAATAGCTCATCTTTATAAAAAGGATATCTAACTTTAATATTCAAAGGTTCTAAATAAATAATAAATTCCTGTTGCGATTCTGACAATTCATCGAAAATATCACTTTTTTTGGCAAGAATTGTTTAATTATGAATAAATGGAGGAATTTCTTCTAATCTGTATGTATAGCAAGCTTTCAATATTTTCTCAATAACCTGATGACACATAAAACCGACATACAAAAATCTTTTTCCGGTTAGCATTACTTTTGCTGTTTTCAAATTGTATTCGGCAATTTCTATCCAATATTGAACTTTTTCATCCACATTCATAATATTTCCTATTCCTTATTTTGAATTATTAAAACACAAATTATTCAAAAAAATCTTCTGTAAATTTATTGATTGAAAGCTCTCTCCTTCCTAAGTTTGTCTTGAGAATGCAAAAGAACACATTACGAAGACAAACTTAGGAATGATTTTTATGTTTTAAACACTTTAAATAACTCAGATGAAATAGAACGGATATTTTCAGTTAATGAGTTTGCTAGAACACAGATTGTTACTTTGTTAGCAGGAATATAAACTAAATCAGAACTATAAAAATATCCGCCAGCGTGTCCATAACAAGTTTTTCCATTAAAATTATCTTTATCAATCCCGATGCCCAAACCCATTGAAGATAATAATTTTATGGGAGTAATCATTTTTTTTAGAGCAGTTTCAGATAAAATATTTCCACAGAATAAGTTGTATCCCCAATTAGATAAATCTTCTACTGTTGAAAATATTCCTCCGGCTGTCCAGATGAAACTCCATATCATTGGAAAGGTTTTAATATTAATGTAAAAGTCACTTAATTTATCATTTTGATTTGAATTATGCCACGGGTGTGCAATTTCATAGTTAAGTTTTTGGTATGGATAAAAGAAAGTATGTTTAAGTTTTAATGGTCTAAATATCCGATTTTCATATTCCTCAGAAATGCTGTTTTTTGTAACTTTTTCTATGATCATTCCCAAAAGTATGAAATCTGTATTATTATATTCAAAAATTTCTCCGGGTTTATAATTCGGTTTATTAACAAACTTGAGTATCAATTCTTCAGGTGTAAATAGTTTATCGGGATTATGCTTTAAAACTATTGAATCTAAGTCCGGATTGTTTAAATAATTGTAAACTCCGCTGGTGTGGGCTAATAATTGGCTAATTGTAATTGTATTATCGATGTTTGGAAATGGGGGAAGCCATTTATTAATTTTATCATTAAGCGATAATCTTTTTTCATCTTCTAACTGTAGTATAATTGCAGTTGTGAATGTTTTAGTAATACTCGCTATTCCAAATAACATATTATCATCTATTTGAACAGAATCATAAGAAATGCCGGAAACACCTTTCCAAATTATTTCATCCGATTGTCTGATTGCTACAGATAAACCTTTTAGGTTCTGTTTTTTTAATTGGTTATCAATTACAGATTGAAGTTTATTTGTCAACTCTGTACTAACATTAATAATTTGTGTCATTAAATTTTTCCCAACAGCTCTTTCACTTCCAAAAGTCCCTTTTTAATATTATCTTTTTTAATAGTTTTTTGATCCGGAAAATTAATTTCTAATTGAATTTTGGTTTTTCTCTCTTCTTTTAGCTTTTTTTGAGCACCAATAATTGTGAATTTTTGTTCATAAAGCATATATTTTATTTTTTTGAGAAGATCAATATCAGCGATACTATATCTACGATTTCTCGCTTTGTTTTTCTTGGGTTGAAGATAAGAAAATTCCTTTTCCCAATAGCGGAGTACGTGTGGTTTC
>JAIORE010000225.1 GCA_021108315.1 Candidatus Cloacimonadota bacterium | reverse complement strand
CGCTTTTAAGCGGTTCACGAATTCAAACCTCCAGTTCAACTGGAGGTCATTGATTGCGTAGCTCGAAGTGAAGTGTCTAAAAGTTTTCCGACGAAGTCGGTTTTTTTATATAGAATAATTAATGACAAACCGTTTTATTTTTTAGAAGAAAATGGCAAAATTTCAATTTTGTATGGTGATAAAATTTATCCAACAGAATATGAAGATGTGATACATTATAAATGTTGTGAACCGGGGGCGTTTAACATTAGAAGTAGTGATTATATGGTTTGTTTTTATGCTTTAAAAAGGGATTATTGGTATTATGTTGAAGCGGGGAATTATGATTAGTTTCAATTTTGAAAACCTGTATTCAAAATTTTTCTTATGAGATTTAGGATTAATTAGTTATGAAAAGTGCAATATTGTTATTTCTTGTTATTTTAATTATTGCTGGCTGTAAACCTCTCGTCAACAAAATGGCATTTCATCCAGATACTAAAAAGGTATTTTCTACAGATCAACTTCCGGAAAATGTTCAAGAAATTTTTATTGAAACAAAAGATCATGTGAAAATTCATAGTTATTTTATTCTGGACGAAGCATCAGAGAAAATACTGATTTACTTTCATGGAAATGCCGGGAATATTTGCCAACGTTTACCTGATTTGATGCAATTAAATAGTTTAGGAACCAATGTCTTTGGTGTAAGTTATCGTGGATATGGAAAAAGCCAAGGGAAACCAAATGAAAAAGGTATTTATCTTGATGGAAAAGCTGCTTTGAACTATGTAATTCAAAAACTTGGATTTGCTGAAAACAATATTATTATTTTGGGACGTTCTATAGGATCAACAGTAGCAATCCATATCACTCAAAACAAAAATATTAATGGACTAATTCTTGTTTCACCTTTGACAAATGGAAAAGAGCAAGCTAAAGTATCTGGACTTGGCTTTATTTCATTTTTGTCTGGGAAATCATTTGATAATATTGGCAAAATTATAAATATTTCATGTCCAATCTTGATAATTCATGGAACTCAAGACGAAGTAATTCCATTTGAAATGGGAAAAATGTTATTCGACAAAGCAAAATCAAAGAAACAATTTGTAGGAATTGAAAGTGCTGGTCATAATGATTTATCAACAAAATATCAAGAGAGTTATTGGACTGCAATTTCTGAATTTATCAAAAACTGAAATGATCAATTGTTTAGAGGAACTCTCTCTGGAGAAAGGTTGTTATTGAAGTAAGTGTGGTTGATACATTTTCAAAAAATTATTGAGTATCAAGTAATTCTCGCTCCACACTTCGTTGCGGAGCAAGTCTTACTTGAATTTATCTCAATGATTTATCACTATTTCATTAGAATCATTTTCTTAGAATCAACGACTTCATTATCAAGAATTAATTTATAAAAATAAATTCCTGAAGAAACAATTTTACCCTTATCGTTTTTTCCGTTCCAAATAACATCATTAATTCCTAATTTCAAATTTCTCATTTCAAATTTCCTGATTCTTTGTCCTTTCATATTAAATATTTCAATTCTTGCTAAGCTGTGTAAATTTGTGGTTTCAAAACTTATCGTGGTTTCAGGATTAAATGGATTTGGATAATTATATGTAATAATTTTTTCCGATAAAACTCCAATAAAATTACTATCCATTGAAGAAAAAGAAGATTCAAAACACCCCATATCAACAATATTATTATAAACACGAGGATTTCCATCTAAATCAAATTCCCATGAGATTATTGAAGTATCGCCATTATTAATGCAAAGTGAATTTTCCAAAAGATGAAAATCATCATTATCTGAATTTACAAAAAGAGGGTCATTATCAATATTATCACTCCCATCACCCGATGGTAAAGGAGTTGTGCAGCAATTATAAAAATCACCATTATGATGATTAAAAACGGAGTTAAAATAAATAATACAATTATTTAAAACTCCACCATCATAAAGATAAGCTCCGGTTGAATTATTATAGCAAATTGTGCAATTATTGAAAGTTCCATAATCATAAGAATAAACACCACCACCATAGAAATTATTAGTTGTATTGTGAATTATCAGGCTATTGTTCACAGTGCCGCCATAATAGCAATAAACACCGCCACCATAATTTCCGGAAACATTTTCGGTGATTATACAATTTAGTGCTGTTCCAAAATACCAATAATACAATCCTGCTCCGTGTTCGTCGGCATGATTTCCAATTATTGTACAATTTTCAACAAATCCACCAGAAAATAAATAGATTCCACCGCCATTATGGATTGAATTATTATTTGTGAAAACAGAGTTTGTAATAGTACCATTAGAATAACAAATTGCTCCTCCACCAAAGTTCTCAGCTGTATTTTCAGAAACTATGCAATCTGTAACTAAGCCATTATGAAGGAAAATACCCCCGCCACTTCTTTCATAAGAATGATGGCCACTGACTTTTGTAAAACCATTTCTCAGAGTAAAGCCACTCAATTCAGCTCCATTAGTTAAATATGCACAGCGAACTGCTTCTTCACCACAACCACCTGTGCCGGAATCTGCTTCACCTTCAATAAAAGTTACTTCTGCACCTTCTGTACTTATCACGGTTATTGGTATTTCGATGGCAATTCTGTTCATCATTTCATCAATTTCCAAACCGTCTGTGTTATAAGTGCCTGGTTGAACAAGGATTGTATCACCATTAGTTGCAGCATTTATTCCTGCTTGAATTGTGGGGAAATCTTCAGGAATGATAATAACATTTGCATACAAAAGAAAATTTAATAAACATAGAATAAAAACATAAATTACTTTTTTCATAATAACCTCTCAATATTTTTTCAATAAATACAAAAGCTGTTTTATAAGGCAAGGAATTTCCGATAAAATTTACAATTTATCATTTTATACTTTATATAGAAGCATTCTGAAGATTTGGGGATTATGCAAGTGAGGAACTATTTTCTTATTCGTCCTGAAAGCTTTTGAGGGTATTCTGTTTTGAATTTTTTGCTTTGAAAATCTTTCAAGTTTTTTTATTTAGAATAGATAACTAGTTTTTTCTTTGACAGGAATTAGAATTTTTTGAGATAAGGATTAAGAAAAATCAAAAATAAATTTTACAGAAGTATTCATATTAGTGAAAAAAGATGAAAAAAACATTTATATAACTTGTTAACTCTGTAGAAATGAAATAGTAAAAAGGAGAAGTTGAATATATTTTCAATTACAGATATTATTGAGAAAGATAAATTAACGGAATTTTGCCGTAAAAATCACATTCGGAAATTATCTTTGTTTGGTTCTGCTCTTCGAAATGAATTGAGATCGGATAGTGATATTGATTTATTAGTACAATTTGAGCAAGGTTTTGTTCCCGGATTAATCACATTCGCAGGGATGGAGAATAAACTTACCAGTTTAGTTGGTCGAAAGGTTGATCTTCGTACTGCAAAAGATTTAAGTATCTATTTTCGTGAAAAAGTTATTAATAATTCTAAGGTTCAATATGCAGCCAAATGATGAAAACAGATGAAAACACATACTTGATGCTGCCTTTGAAGCTCAAGGTTTTATAAAAAGTATAGACAAATAAGTCAAACGGATTTGCTCCACAAGATAGTGTATATTTTGAAGTAACTTTAAACACTTATATCGTTTAGAATTGGTTTTAAATCGTGATGAGTGGATTAATTAATATCTCAATTGAGCCTTTATAAATTTACCCAAATGATTTCAAGAAATCACTCAGAACTGAGTAAAATTAAAATAAAAAGCACTGAACATTCCTGTTCAGTGCTTTTCTAATAAATTACATAAAAGTATCAAATATTTGATGATTAAAACAATTCATTTGTTCTAATATTCCTATGGAATGAAAAATGCATCTAAACGGAATAAATTAATTAAAAAAGGAAGAATAATTATGAAAAGATACTTGATATTGTTGATAATATTTGTAGTAATTTTATTAGGAAGTTGTGCTATTCCAAATGAACCGAAAATTGATAATGACCAAAAATTGGAAATTGAAACTTATTATCAAACTGTTGGATATGCAAGAGATGTTTATGTAACAAATGAAAATGTTTTTATCGCAGAAGATCAAGCTGGATTTTCAATATTCAATCTTGATGGTAGTTTCATTCTCCAATACACTGCAAGTATTGATAATGCACGTCTGATAACGGTTTTAGAAGAGGATTCATTACTATTTGTCTATGATATTTACAGTGATCCTGCTGCGATATTAGTATTTGATATTTCAAATCTTCCTGAAATATCAATTAAACCACCAATAACAGGACAAACAGGTGGTATAGAAGATTTAATAATTAAACGAAATGAAGAAAGTGGAGATAATGAAGTAAGCTGGACTTATGAAAATAAAGTTCGTTTTGGAACATATAATGGTATTTGGGAAGGACAGGCTAACTTTAATAGTTATCAAAATTCTGTTGCTGGACTGGATTATTCTGAAGAAAATATTTTCGTATGTGGTGAACAGATAGGAGTTTATATATCTTCAAGAGAAACGAGTGATTTACAAAATACTATTAATACTGCAGGTCAAGCATTAGATGTAAGGTTTGTTGACAATAAAATATTTGTAGCTTGTCGGGAAGAGGGTTTAGAGATTATTGATGTTTTGGATATCCAAAATCCAAACCTTATCTATTCTACAGATACCTCCGGTTACGCACAATCCATTGATGTAGAAGGAGATATCCTTGCTGTTGCTTCCGGTGGAGGTGGACTTTATGTTTATGATATTTCCAACCTTGAAAATGTGACTTTAATTGGAAATCTTTCTGCTGAAATTGGGTATACCTATAAAACATTTATAAAAAATGGAAAAATATATGCTGCTACAAAAGACGGTGTTTATAAAATTGTAGTAAAAAGCGGATAGTTTTGGAATGCATTAACGGTGTTAATGCTAATGCTGATAAACTTTATTATTAACTAACATTTCCCAGTTTGTTAATTCTTATGATGAACTCATCCTGCTGTCCTTCTCTTAATTTCAAGAGAAGGAACAAGAGAAAAGCAAGAAGAAAAAAAGCAGAAGTCATCCCTCGCTTTAGATGAAGAGAGGGACTGAGGGTGAGTTTGAAAAAAATGATAGTGAAGTGAGAAATATTACATAATTATTAAGAATTTATTAATTTCCTATGATAAATATATATACGGAGAATATTATGAAAAAAAAATACTTAGTCCTAATTTTTTTATTAACCTTTTATCTAATTTTTGCAGTTAAAATAGAACAAGTTGAAAAAAAATCTGCTTGGAAATGTATTAGTTCGGATAGATCGTCAATTATTATAGATTTTACATTACCTAATTTTGAATTTGAAAATGTTGAACAAAATAATGAAATTTTTCAAAAAATTATTACAAATACCGAAAGCAAAATCCTCGAAATAGGTAGTCCGGACATCCCGCAATTTAATGTGTTAGTATCATTACCTTTTGCGGGAGATCCGGCAATTTCGGTTGTTTCAAAAGAGATAGAATATTTTGATGAGATCAATATTTTCCCATATCAAGGTGAAAAAAATGAGCACAAAAATTGTTCGGAATTTACTCGCAATTCACAAATATATAACAGTAAAGAAATGTTTCCAGAAAGAATTACAGAAATTTCCAATCCGGCTATTATGAGAGACCAAAGAGTTAGTGTAATAACAATAAATCCATTTCAAATTCATCCCAATGAAAAGAAGCTAAAAGTTATCAAAAAGATAAAATTAGAAATTGTCATTAATAGCAAAAAAAGTATTAATGAAAAGAAGCAAAATCAAAAAAGATCTCGTTTTTTTGAAAATATTTATAAAGATATGATTGTAAATTATGATCAGTTAGATAGAGATGAAGAATATCAACAACCGTCATACCTTTTTATCTATCCGAATGATTCTGATGTAGCAGATATCTTAGAACCATTGCTTGAATGGAAAAAAAAGAAGGGTTTTGAAGTTAAAGCTGCTAATACAACTGATACCGGAACGAGTCTAACAAATATAAAAAATTACATTCAAAATGCTTATGATAATTGGCAAAATCCACCGGAATACGTGTGTCTAATAGGAGATGCCGGTGGTTCTTATAATATTCCTACTGGAAGTTACGGTGGAGGAGAAGGAGATCAGTATTATTCATTATTAGAAGGTAATGATATTTTGGCAGATGTGATGATCGGGCGTCTTTCGTTTAATTCTGAGTATGAATTTCAAACGATAGTAAATAAGATACTGAAATATGAAAAAACTCCCTACACTTCATCTGATGATTGGTTTGACAAAATATTATTAGTTGGTGATCCAAGTAGTTCCGGTCAATCTACAATTATCACTAATCTAAGCATTAAGGAAACAATTCAGGAGCATTATCCAAATTTTGCTTTTTCAGAAGTGTATTCAGGTTCCTTTGTTAATCAAATAGCTACAAATATGAATTCAGGGGTGAGTTATTTTAATTATCGAGGATATTGGGGAATGAGCAATTGGGATATATCCGATGTAAATAGTCTAAATAACGGATTTATGCTTCCGGTAGTAGTAACAATTACTTGCGGTACAGGAAGTTTTGAAGGTACTTACGATACAATGAATGAGGCTTTTTTAAAAGCCGGAACTCCGTCATTACCAAAGGGAGCAATTGCTTGCATCGGAACAGCAACTCCAAGTACTCATACTACCTTTAACAATTGTGTGGATGCTGGAATTTTTTATGGAATTTTTGTAGACGATATTTTCCAGATGGGTGGAGCTTTAGTACGAGGTAAACTGAATCTTTATAATAATTTTAATCATAATGTCCCTTCTGATGTGAGCAGATTTTCTTATTGGAACAACTTGATGGGAGATCCCGGAATGGAGATTTGGACTGGTGTTCCCCAAAACTTGGTCGTTTCTTATGATGAAGAAGTTGCTTTTGGTAGCCAATATCTGGAAGTTACAGTTACCAATGATGAGGGAATTCCGGTAGAAAATACTTGGATAACAGCTTATAAAGAGAATTTTGGAATTATTGATACCGGATTTAGCGATGCTCAAGGAAAAATCTTTTTGAATCTTACTGATGCCACAAGCGGAACAGTTGATCTAACGCTTACAAAACACGATTTTATTCCTCATCTTGGGAATTTTACTTTAGCAGAAAGCAATTATCTTATTAATATCGAAAGTTTTGAAATTGATGATGATAATTCTGGTGATTCAACCGGTAATGATGACGGACTTTTGAATCCGGGTGAAACAATTGAATTAAATATGAACTTAGAGAATTTAGGATTGTCAGATCTTGCAAATGTTCAAGTTACTATGACATCTTCTCATGATATTATTACAATTGTAGGTGATTTTGTTGATTTTGGTGATATTTCTTCGGGACAAACTTCCAATCCTACTGAACAATTTGTTATCAATATTGATAGTGCTGCCAATGGAAATACGGAATTCAGATTGATAGCGAATATTGTGGCAGATGAAGGATATTCCTATAATTATCCAATAGATTTATTTATTACCGGAAAAGCAGTATTTTCATCAGATTATACAATTTTAGATGGAGGAAACGGAATATTTGATCCCGGAGAAGAAGTTGAACTTACTATATTATTAAGTAATATTGGTGGAGTAAATACTAATTCTACAAATGCTGTTCTGCAATGCGATTCTCACTTAATTTCTCTTATTGACAGCACAGCTTTTTATGGTGAAATTCCTGCAAATGGAGAAGTAGAAAATAATAGTGATCATTTCACAATTGCTGCCAGCTCCTCAACATTACCCGGCTCGCAAATTCCTTTTGTTTTGCTCATAACAGATGATGATGACTATTCTATTCAGGAAGAAATCTTGATAACTGTAGGTGAAGTTTCCCAAACAGATCCGCTCGGACCGGATAGTTATGGATATTATTGTTATGATAGCAGCGATACTAGTTATGATTTGGCTCCGACTTACAATTGGATTGAAATAGCTCCTGATGAAGGTGGCTCCGGTACTGAAATTTCTTTGTATGATACAGGTGATACCGGCGATACGGAAACAATAAATCTTCCTTTTAATTTTATTTTTTATGGAGAAGTATATAATTCTATCGCTATTTGTACGAATGGTTGGATATCTCCAGGATCTTCTGAACAATATTCTTTTATGAATTGGCATATTCCCGGTCCCTTAGGTCCATCTCCAATGATTGCAGTTTTCTGGGATGATCTTACCACAAGTGGTGGAAGCGTTAGCTATTATTTTAATGAAAGTGGTCATTTTTTCATAGTAGAATGGGAAGATTTGAATAATGATTATGATAATGCTGCTGAAACTTTTCAAGTAATCTTATATGATTCGGCTTTTTACCCAACAGCTACAGGTGATTCCGAAATAAAAATGCAATACAAAACCTTCAACAACGTAAATGTAGGAAGTTATGGGAGTTCGTATGTTCAACACGGTCAATATGCTACAATCGGCTTGGAAGATCAAACGTGTTTAATTGGACTTGAATATACTTATAATAATCAATATCC
Organism: Candidatus Cloacimonadota bacterium; assembly: GCA_021108315.1. Classification (GTDB taxonomy): domain Bacteria; phylum Cloacimonadota; class Cloacimonadia; order Cloacimonadales; family TCS61; genus JAIORE01. Next base: position 30,077 of record JAIORE010000225.1, on the reverse strand, counting down.
CGAAGCAGCTGCTCCTATTAGTAATAACAAAGCTCTTTTTTTTACGACAAATACAGGAACTACATTAGAACCTCCAGTTGTTTCCATTACACCTGAAAATCTTGATTTCGCACTTTTGATCAATCAAACAAATGAAAATTCTATTACAATTTCTAATTCAGGTGAAGCGGCTTTATGGTATTCAGTTACTAAGCATTATATTGATCCGGAAGAAATTTCTGCTCAAAAAGATCAAGGTGGACCAGATGATTATGGTTATCATTGGTATGATAGCGATGAATCTGGAAATTTCGTTAATTATGATTGGCGAGAAATATCAGCAATTGGTACTGAAATCGAGTTTGTTCATAATGATCAAGCTTCCGAGATGATTCCTCTGGAGTTTGATTTCAATTTCTATGGAACAAGCTATAATGAATTTAGGATTAACCCAAATGGTTGGATTGGATTTGGTGATGATAACGATGAATGGATAAATGTTACAATTCCTTCCTCAAATGCTCCCAAACCTAGTATTTTTGTTTATTGGGATGATTTAAATCCTCTGACTGGTGGAGACGTTTATTATTATTCTACACCGGATAGTTTGGTTATTGAGTTTGATGATGTAATGCATTATGCAGGAGCTCATAACGGCAATTATACTTTTGAGATGATCTTGTATCCCAGCGGAGAAATATTATTCCAATACAAATCAGTTTCGGGTGATATTGATACTGCCACTATCGGAATTCAGAACGAAGATGCCTTTGATGGACTTCAAATAGTTTATAACAATAATTATATCCATAATGAGATGGCGATTTTGATCAAACATGTGGTGGAATGGATAGATATTGAACCGGTGAATGGAAGTGTTTTGTCCGGTAATTCCTCTGATATTGTTGTCACCGTAAATTCCGCTGATTTAGAAACCGGTGATTATCAATGTGAGTTATTTATTACTACAAACGATCCCAATATGGATACTATTATTATTTCTGTGAATTTACAGATTCTCGCATCTATGACAGATATTGATGTCAGTGAAACCGAAATAGATTTTGGTGAAATATTTGTAAGTAGTACGATCTATGATACATTAACGGTAACAAATCTTGGCACAGATCCTTTGTATGTGAGCGAAACAACTTTTGATAATGATGATTTTTCCGTAAATATTCCCGAATTTTCTCTCGAGGAAAACGAAACTCAGGAAATTATTATTACTTTCACACCAACTGAAATTGGTCAAATCAATGCTATAATGACACTTTTCAGCAATGATCCTGATGAAGGAGAGCTGGAAATTACTTTTTCTGCAAATGTCCTTTCTACAGATAATTCAAATGATGAAATCAATGGATTAGTAACTTCTTTACAGGGAAATTATCCAAATCCTTTTAATCCTGAAACAAAAATCGAGTTTAGCATTGAGCAAAATGGACAAATAGAATTATTAATATTTAATGTTAAAGGGCAAAAAGTAAAAACTTTAATAAACAAAGAACTTGGAGCGGCAAGACATTCTATTATCTGGAATGGAACAGATGAAAATAATTCAAAAGTTTCATCAGGAATTTATCTGTACAAATTGAAAACAGAGAATTATTCAGCGATAAAGAAAATGCTAATGATAAAATAAATCCCATCCCCAACCCTTCCCCTTCGCAAGGGGAAGGGAGTAATTCTCCCCTTACGAAGGGGAGTTAGAGGAGTTTATTTTGAGTGCATTAACCGTGTTAATGCAAAGCAACAATGTCGCTTACTCTTACTCTTACTCTTACTCTTACTCTTACTCTTAATATTATAAATTGTAAAAGGAAATTATGAAAAACTTACTTTTTGTATCTTTATTAAGCATTCTCTCATAAATATCTGTAATAATTAGACATAGAATTTTTGGATTAGTTCAAAGCGTGAAAATTGCGAATATCATTAGATATTTAAGATTTTCACAACGCTGAAATAATTCTAAAAAATCAAGTATAAAGTTATAGATATTTGTGAGTGGATGCTTAATAATGAACTTTAGCTTATTATTTGCTCAAATTCAATGCGATCCTGCTGGAATTCCTGTACTACAATGAGCAAATATAAAATTGGAGAAAAGATGAAACAAACAATGCTATTAACAATTTTACTAACATTTTCTATAAATATTGGTTTATTTGCGAATTGGATAGAATTACAAAAAGTTCTTGCTTCAGATGGTTTGAATGGTAATTATTTCGGTAGTTCAGTTGCTATTGATAGAGATTATGCAGTGATTGGTGCTTTTGGAGATGATGATAACGGTTCTAATTCAGGAGCTGTTTACATTTTTCATCGGACAGGAAATGTTTGGTCTGAACATGCAAAATTAACAGCCTCCGATGGTGAACAAAATGATGTTTTTGGTAGATCGGTTTCTATAGATGGTGATTATGTTGTGGTTGGGGCTGATTGGAGTGATGACAATGGAGAACATTCTGGATCGGCTTATATATTTCATAGAATAGGGACTACTTGGGTGGAAGAAGCAAAATTAACTGCTTCCGATGCTGCCACTATGGATTATTTTGGTTATTCTGTTTCTATCTCGGGAGATTATGTTGTAGTTGGTGCTCATCGTAATGATGTTAATGGTGTTGAGACTGGTTCTGCATACATATATCAAAGAACAGGACACACTTGGTTGGAACAACAAAAGATATCTGCATCAGATGGCGAGGACGGTGATTTGTTTGGTTTTTCAGTTTCCATAGATGGTGATTATATTCTGGTTGGGGCTTATGTTGCTGATGGTAGTGGATATAATCCCAGCTATATATTTCATAGATTTGGTTCGGTTTGGTTTGAGCAGGCAATACTATCTTCTAATGATGCTACAAATGGAGATTGTTATGGAAAATCAGTTTACCTTGATGGAGATTATGCTGTGATTGGGGCATATGGTGATGATGATAACGGATCCAATTCAGGAGCTGCCTATATCTTTCATAGAAATGGAATTACGTGGTCTGAGCAAGCAAAAATATCTGCATCTGATGGTTCGTATTCTGATAATTTTGGTATTCGGGTCTCTATCTCAGGCAATTATGCAGTAATCAGTGCTTATCATGACAATGATTTAGGAGCTGATTCCGGTTCTGTTTATATATTTAATAGGCTTGGAAGCACTTGGACAGAGCAGCAAAAGTTAACAGCATCCGATGGTGAGGCTTATGATTTGTTTGGATATTCGGTATGCATAGATGACGATTACGTAATTGTTGGTGCACACTATGATGATGATAGCGGTGATAATTCAGGATCTTCTTATGTATTTTGTAACGATGATCCCCTCTTACCTATATGTCTTTCTTCATTTACTACAATTCAAACAGCGGAGAATTTCGCTCTACTGAATTGGACTACCCAATCAGAAAGCAATCTACTCGGATTTAATATTTTTCGTAATAAAATAGAAAGCATAGAAAATTCTATAATCCTTAATCCAACGATTTTATCTCCAACGAATTCATCATCAATACAGCATTATTCTTATACCGATGAAGATATTGAGTTTGAACAAATTTATTTTTACTGGTTAGAAAGTGTTGGATATGATGGAAATACAGATTTATTCGGTCCTGTTTCATTGACAATTGAAAATCCTGAAATGGTTATATTACCTAAGGCAACTATCTTAAAATCTGCTTATCCGAATCCATTTAATCCAATTACAACAATAGCTTATGACATCAAAGAAGGAGAAACAGGAACTTTAACGATCTTAAATATTAAAGGTCAAAAAATTGTTTCTGAATGTTTCGTTGCTGGTATTTACGAATTTAAATGGAATGCTGTTAATAACGCTTCAGGTATTTATTTCTATAAACTGCAAACTGAAAGTTATTCTAAAATCAACAAAATGTTAATGCTCAAATAGAAAAAAATATCGTTCTGTCATTGGTTAATATAACTAAAAGCACGGATTAATTGAATATGAAGAAGATAACACAGAATTTGGAGTGTATTAACCGTGTTAATACAAAGCGACAAAGTCGCTTACTTTTCAATATTTAATAAAGGAAATGATGAAAAACTTACTCTTTGTATCTTTATTACTGATGAACTTTAGCATAGTATTTGCTCAAATTCAATGGGATTCTGCCGGAATTCCGGTACGACAAGGAGCAAATATTGATTGGACACGTTCAGCAGTAACTCTTGAAGATGGCAGTGCCGTTTTTGTGTGGTCTGATACAAGACGTGGAGATAGAGATGTTTGGATTCAAAAAGTAGATGTAAATGGTAATCTTCTTTGGGGAGAACAATCTGAAGAGGGAGATTGGAAAGAAGGAATTATGATCAATGGTGAAATAGAACATCAACTTGATATTGTGATCACAGATGTTGGAAATAATGAATTGATCGTAGCTTGGGTAGATTTTCGCTTTGAATATCCAGGTGATATTTATGCTCAAATTGCTCTGGGAAAGCACAGGTGTTGCTATTTGTTTGGTGGAAGAGATTTTTTCTGAACATTATAATTTTCATTTGAATATTGTTTCTGATGCTGCTGGCGGAGCTTTTGTAGTTTGGTTAGATAATAGAAATGCTGGTGGTACAGATATTTACGGAACTCATATTCTTACAGATGGCTCGCTTGCAACAGGTTGGGAAGAAAATGGTTCACCGATAATTTCAGAAGGTGGAGGTCAAAATCAGTCAACAATCTGCAAAGATGGACAAGGTGGAGCAATATTAGTTTGGCATGATGAACGTGATCCAGATAATATAAATCTTTATATGCAAAGAATTGCTTCTGATGGTTCTTTATTATGGAATGAAAACGGAACTTTAGTAAGTAATGCTCAATGGTCACAAGAAAAAGCTAAGATAAAACTGGATGGATTAGGGAATTTCTATATTGTCTGGCGTGATAGAAGAAATGAAAACAATGGTGATATTTATGCTCAATATATAGATATAAATGGGAATCTTCTTTGGGAAGAAGACGTTTCTGTATTTACAGGAACAGGAATTCAAATGAATCCACAAGCTACTGTGACAACTGATGGTAATTTGGTTGTAGCTTGGGAAGATTGCAGAAATGATGATTATTACAAAGATATTTATTCCCAAAGAATTGATTCAGATGGTAATCTTTTATGGGGAACAGAAGGAATTGCTGTTTGTGATGCTACAAATTTTCAAGGGTATCCGAGAATAAGCGCAGATAATGATTCCGGTGTTTGGATAATTTGGGATGATGGAAGAGCGTTAGGATATTCTCATAAGGATGTTTATTTACAGCATCTTAATGCAAATGGGGAAAATCTTTTTGAAGAAAATGGAAAGCTGGTTTGTGATGCTTCCCAAGAGCAATTTTATCCACTTATAAAAACAAATTCCAATGGATTTCTTTATACAATCTGGGGAGATAGGAGAGCAGGTTCAACTGGGATATATTTTCAGAATTTTGATCCAACAGGAGAGGAAATTCTGGAAGAAGAAAAAATTATTTATTACGGTTTGGACGGTGATGCTAGGTATTTTACTATTTTGGAAAACGATAATAATCCGGTAGTTATTTGGGAAGATTCAAGATTTTGGACTGGAACACAAATATTTATGCAGGTCTTATCAGAAAACGGTGAGTTTTTATTAGAAAAAAACGGAGAATCAATTACTGAAATGACGGGATTTGATCAAACAAATCCTTCTGCAACAATGTATCCCGGTTCCAATATTGTAGCAGCAGTTTGGGAAGAAATTCGAGGTAATAACAAGCAAATATATGCTCAAGCTGTAGATTTGGAAGCTAATTCGCTTTGGAATTTCAATGGAATTGCGGTAGGAACTTTCACATCCCATCAAGAATATTCTAATATTTCAGTAATTGATAATAATGAAGCCTACGATTTTTATGTCGGTTGGTCGGATACTAGAGGTAATTTGGATTTTGGAATTATGGCTCAGAAAATTAATGAAACAGGTGATTTGCAATGGAACGAAACCGGAGTTGTGATTTCAGATATTGATGGAGATGATACGTTAGCTGATATTGTAGGAAGATGTTTTATTTGGGAGAATATGAATTGGCCAAATACAGCTATCTATGCAAAAATGGTTGATGAAAATGGAGAAGCAGCTGATGGTTGGGCAGAAGAAGGATTAGTAGTTTGCTCGGTTTCAGGAACGTCTGGGCAAAAGACTAAAGGACTTCAGGTACCACAAGGAATTTTTATCGCTTGGCAAGATAACCGTAATGGACAACTTGATATTTATGGTCAATTGATCTCAAATACCGCTGAAATCCAATGGCAGGAAGATGGAGTTCAATTGGTTAGTGCTGAGGAAGATCAGTACATAGGTAATTTTCTTTATGATGAAGAATCCTTGATAATGCTCTGGGAAGATTTCAGGAATACACCTAATACTGATGTTTATATCCAGAAATTTGATATGAATGGAAATTTTCAATGGCAGGAGAATGGGAATGTGGTGGTTGATATAAATTTTCCGCAAACCACACCATATATGGTTAGAAATAGTAATAATTATCTAATATTTTGGGAAGATTTTGCTTATGGATATCAATCAGAACTTTATGCTCAAGCTATTGATAGCAATGGTGAACAATTCTTTGGTGAAGATGGTTTTTTGATCTGTGATGCAATTAGAGATCAAAGTAGACCAATGGCTGTCTCAGATGCAGATAATTACAATACTTATGTGATCTGGGAAGATACACGCTCCGGTGGATATGTAGATATTTTTAACATTTATGCTCAAATGGTAAAAACAAATGAACCTTCAACTGATGATAATATTGTAAATTCTGTTAATCTTTCTTTAAAAAACTATCCAAATCCTTTCAATCCAGAAACAACGATAGAATTTAGCACCACCCAAAACGAACAAATTGAGTTGATAATTTATAACATCAAAGGGCAAAAATTAAAAACTTTAATAAATAAAGAATTTGAAGCTGGAAAACATTCCATAATCTGGAATGGAACTGATGATAATGGCTCAAATGTTTCATCAGGAATTTACTTGTACAAATTGAAAACAGAAAATTATTCAGCGATAAAAAAAATGCTGATGATAAAATAGTGAATAGTGAATAACTAATAATGAATAATGGGAAAAAATGAAAGATAATGTCTTGCTTGATAATTTTTTTGAATTTGCTAAAAGGATAATCGAACTTTACAAATATTTGATTGCTGAAAAAAAAGAGTTTGTTCTTTCAAAGTAGATTTTAAGAACAATATGAACCAATGAAAAATTATTCACTATTCATTATTAATTATTCATTGAACTTTGTCGCTTACTTTTCAATCCTAAAAAAGGAGAAATTATGAAAAACTTACTTATTGTATTTTTATTGCTTGCAAGCAATAGCATAGTATTTGCCCAAATTCAATGGGATCCAGCTGGAATTCCTGTACGACAAGGAGCAAATATTGAATGGGGACGTTCAGCAGTAACTCTTGAAGATGGCAGTGCCGTTTTTGTGTGGTCTGATACAAGACGGATTGATAGAGATGTTTGGATTCAAAAAGTAGATGTGAACGGTAATCTTCTTTGGGGTGAACAATCTGAAGATGGAGATTGGAAAGAAGGAATTTTGATAAATGGTGAAATAGGTAATCAAGAAGATATTGTGATTGTAGATGCCGGCAATAATGAAATTATTGTTGCTTGGGTAGATTATCGTAATGGACTTACCGGAGATATTTATGCTCAAAAAATAGATTGTAATGGTTTTTTACTCTGGGATACAGCAGGTGTTCCTCTTTGTTTGGCTGAAGAATTGCAGTTTTCTCTAAATATTGTATCTGATGACGTGGGTGGAGCTTATGTAATTTGGCTTGATTTTAGAAATTCGGGTGGTTCTGATATTTACGGTACTCACATAATTGCTAATGGTTCTCTCGCTACAGGTTGGATCGAAGATGGTTTACCGATTATTTCTATAAGTGATTCTCAAAATCAACATACTTTTTGGAAAGATGGAGAAGGTGGAGCAATATTGGTTTGGCGTGATGGGCGTGATGAAGAAAATGAAAATCTTTATATGCAAAAAATAGCTTATGATGGAACTTTATTATGGGAAGAAAACGGAACTTTAGTAAGTAATGCTCCCGAATCACAAGAAAAAGCTAAGATCAAACCGGATGGAAATGGTAATTTCTATATTGCTTGGCGAGATAGAAGAAACGAAAATGATGGTGATATTTATGCTCAATATATTGATTTAGACGGAAATCTACTTTGGGACGAGGATGTATCTGTATTTTCAGGTTTAGGAATCCAAAGAAATTTGCGTTCTACCGTGACCACTGATGGTAATTTGGTAGTTACTTGGGAAGATAGCAGAAATGATGTTTATTACAAAGATATTTATGCTCAAAAAATTAATTCGGATGGTTCGCTCTTGTGGGAAACAGAAGGTGTTGCTATCTGTACAGCATCGAATAATCAAATGAACCCACGAATAAGTGCTGATAACAATTCCGGAGCTTGGATAATATGGGATGATGGTCGAGTTTTGGATCATCCACATGAAGATATTTACCTTCAACATCTTAATTCAGATGGAGAAATCTTGTTTGAAGAAGATGGAAAAATTCTTTGTGATGCTGCCGGATTGCAATTCAATCCGCTTGTAAAGACAAATTCAGATGGTTTTCTTTATGCAATTTGGGGAGATAGGAGAACAGGTTCTATAGGAATGTATTTTCAAATTTTTAATCCTTCCGGAGAAGAAATTCTTTCGGAAGAAAAAATTATTTATTATGGTTTAAGTGGTGATGCCAGAGATTTTGTAATTTTAGAAAATGATAATAATCCTGTTGTTATCTGGAAAGATAGAAGATACCATAATATTGCTGATAAGATTTTTATGCAGGTTCTATCAGAAAACGGTGAATTTATGTTAGAAAAAAACGGAAGTCCAATTACTGAAATGACGGAGTTTGATCAATATGATTTTTCTGCAACTTTGTATCCGGGTTCCAATATTGTGGCTGTAGCTTGGGAAGAGATACGTGAAAATTCCTCACAAATTTATGCTCAGGCTTTAGATTTGGAATCTAATTCATTATGGGGTTCCAATGGTATTGCTGTTGGGGCTTTTACCGAATATCAAGAAAAACCAAAAATTTCGGTTATTGAGAATAATGATTCATTCGATTATTATATCGGCTGGTCAGATTTTAGAGAGAATTGGGACTTCGGAATAATGGCTCAAAAGATTAATGAAGCTGGGGAATTACAATGGAATGAAAGTGGTATTGTGATTTCTGATTTATCAGGTGATGATAAATTAACAGATATTGTTGGAAGATGTTTTATCTGGGAAAACGAATTTTGGCCTTTAACAAGCATCTATGCAAAAATGATTGATGAGAATGGAGAAACAGCAACCGGATGGCCAGTTGATGGTTTATTGATAAGTTCTGAACAAAATTCATGGAATCTTGAAAATTCGATGGGAATTAAAGTACCTGAGGGTATTTTTATTGCTTGGCAGGATAGACGCAATGATCAGTATGATATCTATGGGCAGTTAATATCAAATACAGGTGAAATTCAATGGCAGGAAAACGGAGTTCAATTGGTTAGTGCAGAATATGATCAATATCTTGGTAATTTTATTTTTGATGAAGAAGCCTTGATTATGATTTGGGAAGATTTCAGAAATACACCAATTACTGAGGTATATATCCAAAAATATGATATGAATGGAGATTTCCAATGGCAGGAAAATGGTAATATGATTTCTGAAAATTATTTTGATTACAGTTTCCCTTATTTAGTAAAAAATAGTAATAATTATTTGGCTTTTTGGACAGATCTTGCAGGTGAATTTGAATCAGATATTTATGCTCAACAAATAAATACAAATGGTGAAAATTTGTGGGGTGAAGATGGTTTATTGATCTGTGGTGGCATAAAAGATCAAACTAAGCCAATGGCTGTTTCAGATGCAGATAATTATAATACTTATGTTATTTGGGAAGATAAAATTCCTAATGGAAAATATGATATTTGTAATATTTTTGCTCAGATGGTGAGAACAGATGGTAGCTCAATTGAGGAGGATTCTGTAAATCCTGTTAACTTTTCTTTGAAAAACTATCCAAATCCTTTCAATCCTGAAACCACAATTAAGTTCAATCTCAAGAAAAAAGAACAAACGGAATTGGTGATTTACAATATAAAAGGACAAAAAGTAAAAACTTTAATAAATAGAGAACTTGAAGCTGGAAAACATTCTATAGTATGGAATGGAACTGATGAAACCGGCAAAAAACTTTCATCAGGAATTTACCTGTACAAATTGAAAACAGATAATTATTCAGCGGTAAAGAAAATGTTAATGATAAAATAACTAATAATGAATAATGGGGAAAAATGAAAGATAATGTCTTGCGTGATAAATCTTTTGAATTAGCTAAAAGGATAATCAAACTTTACAAATATTTGATTTCATTTAAAAGATATAATATAAAAAAAAAGAAAATAGGAGAAATTATGAAAAAATTACTACTAGTGGTTACAATGTTAATCACCCTTAGTTCAATGTTCGCACAAATTCAATGGGATCCGGCAGGTATTCCGATAAGACAGGGAGTAAATATTGAATGGGCTCGCTCGTCTGTTACTCTTGAAGATGGTGGCATTGTTTATGTATGGTCTGATACAAGACGTGGAGCCAGAGATGCTTGGATTCAGAAAGTTGATGTGAATGGTAATCTTCTTTGGGGAGAACAATCCGAAGGAGAAGATTGGAAAGAGGGAATCTTGGTAAATGGTGAAATAAATCGTCAGGAAGATATTGTGGTTATAGATGCTGGAAACAATGAATTGATCGTAGCTTGGGTAGATTTTCGTCATGAAGATGCAGGAGATATTTATGCTCAAAAAATCGGTAGTGATGGTTCTTTACTCTGGGATGTAGCTGGTGTTCCTCTCTGTCTCGCAGATGATATTCAGATTTCATTGAACATTGTTACTGATGATGATGGTGGAGCTTATGTAATTTGGCTTGATAGTCGAAATTCAGGAGGTGAAGATATTTATGGAACTCATATCACTCATGAAGGTTCTATTGCAACAGGTTGGGTAGAAGATGGTTCACCAATAGTTGATGTTGGTGGTTCTCAAAACCAACATACTTTTTGGGAAGATGGGCAAGGTGGAGCAATAGTTGTTTGGCATGATGAGCGCGATCCGGATAATGAAAACTTGTATATGCAAAGAATAGGTAACGATGGATCTTTACTTTGGAACATAGATGGAACTTTAGTTAGTAATGCTTCCAATTCTCAAGAAAAAGCTAAAATCAAACCGGATGGGAATGATAATTTCTATATTGTATGGCGTGATAGAAGAAACGAAAATGATGGTGACATTTATGCTCAGTACATTGACATCAATGGAAATACTCTCTGGGCTGAAGATGTTTCTGTCTTTACCGGAGCAGGAATTCAGAGAAATCCCCGTTCTACTGTGACAACAGATGGTAAATTGGTAGTTACCTGGGAAGATGGCAGAAATGATGCTTATTACAAAGATATTTACGCTCAGAAAATTGATTCAAATGGCTCACTTTTGTGGGGAGCAGAAGGAATTGCTATTTGTACAGAAGAAAATAATCAGATGAATCCGAGAATAAGTGCTGATAACAACTCAGGATCATGGATAATTTGGGATGATGGTAGAACTTTGGGTCATCCCCACGAAAATATTTATCTGCAACATATCAATTCCAATGGAGAAATTTTGCTGGAAAATAATGGAAAGCTTGTTTGTGGAGCTGAGGGTGAGCAATTTAGTCCACTTGTAAAATCAAATTCAGACGGTTTTCTATATGTAATTTGGGGTGATAAAAGAACAGGATCTACTGGAATGTATACCCAAATTTATAATCCTTCAGGTGAAGAAACTTTACCGGATGATAATATCATTTATTATGGTTTAGATGGTGATGCCAGAGATTTTATGATTTTAGAAAATGATAATAATCCGATAGTTATTTGGAAGGATACCAGAAATTCAAGTATTGCCCACCAAATATTTATACAGGTTTTATCAGAAAATAGTACATTGCTCTTAGAAAAAAATGGAAAAGCAATTACTACAATGACCGGTTATGATCAGGAATATCTTTCTGCAACTACTTATCCTGGATCCAATATTATAGCCACTGTATGGGAAGAAATTCGAGGTGATAACTCACAAATTTATGCTCAAGCTGTAAATTTGGAAGCACATTCATTATGGGATTCTAATGCTATTGCTGTAGGAGATTTTACATATCAACAAGAAAGTCCTAAAATTACAGTTATTGAGAATAATGGTTCTTACGATTTTTATGTGGGTTGGTCAGATTTCAGAGATAATTGGGATTATGGAATTATGGCTCAAAAAATTAATGAAGCCGGTGAACTTCAATGGAATGAATCTGGAATCGTCATTTCAGATCTTTCCGGAGATGATACATTAGAGGACATCGTGGGAAGTTGTTATATTTGGAAAAACCAAAGTTGGCCAGATACAAATATATATGCAAAAATGGTTGATGAAAATGGAGAAACTGCCGAAGGTTGGCTTGATGATGGATTAATTGTATGTTCCGATTCTTTATTACTGCAAAATGCTAAAGGACTTTTGGTGCCGGAAGGTATTTTTATTGCATGGCAGGATAGACGTAATAATGATCAATTTGATATTTACGGTCAATTGGTTTCAAATACAGGTGAAATTCAGTGGCAGGAAAATGGTGTTCAATTGGTAAGTGCAAGCGAAGATCAATATATTGGTAATTTTCTTTTTGATGAAGAAGCTCTGATCATGCTCTGGGAAGATTTCAGAAATACACCTAATACAGATATTTATATCCAAAAATATGATATGAATGGAAATTTCCAATGGACAGAAAACGGGAATGTGGTTATTGATAGAGACCTAACCCAAACTTTTCCTTATATGGTAAAAAATGGGGAATATTATCTAACTTTTTGGGAAGATTACTATCAAGGTGAAGAATCTGCCCTCTTTGCCCAAGCTATAAAAACAAATGGTGAATACATATCAGATCCAGGTTGGGGAAATGATGGTCTATTGATCTGTGATGCAATTAAAAAACAAAACAAGCCAATGGCAGTATCAAATGCAAATGGTGACGATACTTATGTGATTTGGGAAGATACACGTTCCAGTGGGAAAACGGATATTTATAATATTTTTGCTCAAAGAGTAAGAACGGATGGTGTTTCAACTGATGAAAATACTGTAAATCCGGTAAACTTTTCTTTGAAAAACTATCCAAATCCTTTTAATCCTGAAACAACAATATCTTTTGAGCTTGCTACAAAGTATGCTGAAAACACAGAATTGTGTGTTTATAATATAAAGGGTCAAAAAGTAAAAACTCTTCTCAATGAAAAATTAGAAGCTGGTAATCATAAAATAACTTGGAATGGAAAGGATAAAAATGAAAAAATAGTTGCCAGCGGAATCTATTTCTACAAATTGAAAACAGGTAGATTTACTTCAACTAAAAAAATGATCCTGATGAAGTAAAAGACAGTGAATAACTTACCTTCGGAAGGTTTTAGAACATCTTGCTTATTTTCTGACCTTCCGAATGGTTTAAAAATAATAAATAAAAAAACTCACCCTAAATCCCTCTCTTAATTTTAAGAGAGGGACTTCAAAACTCCCATCTTTATCTAAAGATGGACTAGGGAAGTTTGAAAAGAGGTAAATTATGAAAATTACAATGTTATTTCTCGGAATATTTTTGATTGGGTCACTTTTTTCACAAGTTACTTTAGATCCTCGCTATCATACAAATGAGGAAATACTTGAGGAGCTAACAGCTTTGCAAGAGGAATTTCCTGATATTGTTTACCTTACTCAAATCGGAACTACACTTACAGATGATTTGCCTATCTGGGCTATAAAATTATCTGATAATGCAAGCACCAATGAAGATGAACCGGCTGTGATGTTTGCCGGACAATGTCATGCCGAAGAGGTTCTGGGAGTTGAGATAACCATGTGGATGATTGATGATATTATTCAGCATCGTTTTCAAACTCCGTACAGTATCTGGTTACAATATACTGAAATGTGGTTTGTACCGACTTATAATCCGGAAGGATTGCAGGTTGTGATGGATGGTTTGGATGATTCTTGGCGAAAAAATAAACGGGATAACAATGAGAATGGAATTTTGGATTTGATTCCCGGTCCCGGTAATGATATTGATGGAGTTGATACAAATAGAAATTATGGTTTCAATTGGGTTCACGGTGATACGCTTTATTCTACAAACGGAGAAGAACTCTATGATTATTATCGAGGTCCTGCTCCTTTTTCGGAAGGTGGAACACAAGCAATACGCTCTCTATCAGAAGATGAACATTTTATCTTCTCTATTAACTGGCATTCTTCGCGAACCGGAAATTTTTCAGAAAAAGCGTATTATTCTTTTGAATGGGCTGGTCAAAAATTTTCACCTGATTTTGCTCTTAATGAACTGATTTGTACTACTGTTGCAGGACTAATTGAAAACGAAACTGGTACCGGACATTATATGTCTTTACCTTCACTTGGAAGAAAAGGAAGTGCTCACGATTGGTTTTACAAAGCACATGGAACAACTCAATTTTTGATTGAATGTGGTACGGAAAATCTGCAGCCACCTGAAGAACTTATTGAAGATACTTGTGAAAGATGTTCAGTAGGTGCTTATTGGCTGATTAACAGAGTTTTGGGTTATCAAGCGAGTGGAGCGATGCTCACCGGACATATTACTGATGAAAACACCGGTGAACCACTTGTTGCCGAAATAATAGTTCAAGAAAACAATGCTTCCTTCTTTGATCCCAGAAAATCCGATCCGCTTTACGGACGTTTCTGGAGACCTCTGATGCCCGGGTCATACACTATTCAAATTCGTAAAAAAGGATATGAAGAACAAATTATTTCCAATGTTACCATAAATAATTCCGGCTGGACAGATCTTGATATTTCACTTACACCACTTTCAGAAGCAATTGTCAATGGTTCAATTACTTATAATGCAACTCCTCTCAATGGGGAAATTGTTATTTTTGGTTTAGAAAATGATACGATTTTATTTGAAAATGGAACTTATAATTTGAATGTTTTTGAAGGTGCTCTTGATCTTCTAATTATTGCGGAAGGTTATTTACCAAAATATTATTCAACTATTCTAAATGCTGGAAATCATGTAATAAACCTTACTCTTCCTCCATTTGAGACAATATTTTCCGAGAATTGGGAAAGTGGTTTAGATGATTGGACAATTAGCGGAGATTGGAGTCTTTCTGATGAAGCAAATGATGGACTGTATTCTCTCAGAAATACGGAAGGAGAATTCTATAGTAATGATAGTGACCATATTATTCAATTGAATTTATCATTCGATCTACAAAATCAAACAGCTGCTATGCTTAGTTTTTGGCAAAAATATCATATAGAACATGATAATGATCTGGCTAAAGTTGAGGTTTCCCAAGATGGAACTGAATGGATTATTCTTAAAGAATTTTCTGGAGTTTTTGGTTGGCATCAACAATTTTTATCATTAAATGAATTTCTTGAGGGAAACCTTTATCTGCGATTCCATTTTCAAAGTGATTCTACTATAGATGATCCGGGTTGGTGGATTGATGATATAAAATTGATGATCACTGACCTTGCTGATTCATCAAATAGCAATGTTAGTGCAATTATTCCGGTTTTACAGCAGAATTATCCAAATCCTTTTAATCCTACAACTACTATCTCTTTCACAATTCCGGAAATTTCAGAGAATACAGAAATTTCTATTTATAATCTCAAAGGTCAAAAAGTGAGAACTTTGTTGAATGAGAAATTGGAAGGTGGAAAGCAATCCTTAATTTGGCAGGGAAAAGATGATAATGAAAAAGGAGTTACCAGTGGAATTTATTTTTATAAAATTAAATCTGGTACATTTTCTGCTACAAAAAAGATGATAATGATAAAATAGTGAATAATGAATAATGAGAACAATATAAAGGATAGATATGATTATATAAAAACAGATTTAATTAAAATTATGATAAAATGATTTTTTACATTTAGAACTCTTCCTGCTGTCCTTCTCTTAAATTCAAGAGAAGGAACATGAGAGAAGCAGGAAGGAAAAAAACTGAAGTCATCCCTCGCTTTAGATAAAGAGAGGGAAAGAGGGAGAGTTTGAAAAATTAAAAAATGATAATGCTCAAAGTCCAAAGGATTTTATTTCAAAACTACTAAAGAGAATAATTAGAACCAATAAAAAATTATTCACTATTCATTATTAATTATTCATTGAATTTTTTGGAGTGCATCAAGCATCTTGATGCCAAGCGACAGAGGGGTTAGGGGAGTTTGATTTTATTGATTTTAAAAAATAATAAATAAATTTTTAGGAGAACAAATGAGAAGAACAAAGACATTATTAACGTTTATCATACTGATTGGAATAATTTATTCAGTTTTTGCAGAAACCATCATTGAAAATAAAATTGATGGGATTTATGTTGATGTATCATTTTTGAGAGAAGATAGCCAAAATAGCGAAATATTTGCAATTCCTGCTGAAAGTGTAGAAGTGCAAATCGTTTCTACAGAAGTAGAAAAGTATTCAAAAAAAGGTGATTTTGTGGGAACCATCGAAAGAACAGATTTACCATTTCTAAAACCTGTAAAAAGTTTTGTAATGAGAGATTTGTATGCTCACAAAGTTACTATTCAAAAGGAAATATCACAAGATGATTTTCGTTATGAATTGAAAAATATCAGCTATAAATTAATCCCGAATGGAAATATAAATATTCCTGAGCAAATTTCTTCGGTTTTCAAACCGATTTATAAAGATTTGGTTTCAAATTATGAAACTTCATATCTACGAGATCTTCCTACTACTCCAGCAAAAATGGCAATTATTACAAATCAACAATTAGTTCAGCATCTTGATGATTTTCTTGCTTGGAAACATGCCAAGGGAATTTATACTGATGTCTATACTCTGGATCAAACTGGAACGCAAAGCGGACAAATAAAGGATTTTTTACAAAATCTATATGATAATCCTCAAACCAGACCGGATTATGTTTTGTTAATTGGTGATGTGGATGATACTTATCAAGTTTCCTCTTTTTACTTTAGCGAGGAAAATAATGTAACGGACAATCCGTTTGTACTTTTTGCCGGTGATGATTACTTTCCTGATGCAATTATTGGGAGAATTTCAGTTGATTATACAAATGAACTTGCCGTGATAATCAACAAAATTTTAAAATATGAAAAAGAACCTTATATGAATAATACTGATTGGTATAATAATGCAGTGCTGGTTGCCGGAAATTACTCTTCTACTCCACCAACTCCGGTTACTCCAACCAGAGTAACTCGCTGGCTTGCTGATAAAATGCAAAATTATGGATTTGATAATATTACTCAGGTTTACTATCCGCCAACATATCCGGGAACTGCTGAAATCGCTTCTGCTATCAATAATGGGGCTTCTTTTGTAACATATAGAGGTTGGGGAGATGCAAACGGTTGGCATTATCCATATTTTCATAATGAAAATATTAATGATTTGAATAATGGTTTTCTTTTACCTGTAATGACTTCTATTGTGTGTAATACCGGTGATTTTGCAAATAATGTTGATCCTTGTTTTGGAGAAACTTGGCTCAGGAGTGGAACTGTAAGTCTACCCAAAGGCGGAGTTGTTTTCATAGGTCCTTCTGATCTTCATACAAGTACAAAATTTAATAATGCCATTTTCTCAGGATTTTATCAAGGACTTCTTGATGAAGATATTTTCACATTCGGTTCTGCTGTTTTGCGTGGAAAAATCGAACTCTATGAAAACTATCCTTTAAACCTTGAATCCGGTGGATTGGTAGAATTTTATTTTTATACCTACAATATTCTTGGTGATCCTTCTATTGAAATGTGGACGAAAGTTCCAGAATATTTCAATTGCGATCTTCCAGATGATATTTCTCTGGCAACAAACCATTTAGATATTAATTTACCGGAAGATTTGAATGGAGCAATGTGTTCTGTTCTTCAAAATGGAGAAATAATTGGTACAACAACTTTTGAGAATGGGAATTCGATTCTTTATTTGAACAATCCTGAGCAAGGAGAAATAGTTGTAACGATCACAAAACCCAATTTCCATCCTTATATAAAAACGATTTCCGTAAATACTCAGGCTGTTGATATAGGAATTTTAGAAGCTAATGCTGTAGATTTGTTTGTCTCAGGAGAATCAAATGAGATTGCCATTACTTTGAAAAATTATGGAAGTGAAACTGCTTCAAATGTTTATGCTGAACTTACTTCTGAAAATCCTTACATTTCAATCATTGATAGTTCAATTGATTATGGTGATATTAATGCCGGTCAAACTGCAGAACAACAATATTCGATTTCATTGTCAAGCGATTGTCCTGATGAATCTGTTCTTGAATTTGAACTGGAAATATCCACCGGAAGTACTCAAAAGTTTTATCTCGTTACGACAGGTTTATCCATAAGAATTCAAAGTGCTGTTGTTAATGATGCAAATGGAATCCTCGAACCTGGTGAAGAAAATGCGGAAATTGAGGTTTCTATCAAAAATAATGGTGATGTGAATGCTGTGAATTTGAGTGTAGAAGTTGTTTCAGGTTGTAGTGCGGTTACGTTATCGAATAATACTCCTAATTTAGGAAATCTTAATGCAGGTCAAACTGTGAACTTCATTTTTAATGCTGATGTTATAGAAGATTGCTATGTAGGTCGCATGGCACGTTTTGAACTAAAATTTACTGATGAAAATGGTTTAGAAACTCAGTCATTTTTTGTTTTTACAATAGGTGATGTTGATAATACAGCTCCCACCGGACCGGATGATTATGGATATTATTGCTATGATAGTAATGATATAAATTATGAAGAAAAACCAGATTATTTCTGGCTTGAAATTGATCCGAATTACGGTGGAAACGGAGAAGTTTTTCTTATGGGAGATGATACTACCGAAGATGTTTCACTTCCTTTTTCTTTTAAATATTATGGTGAAGATTTTAATGAAATTTCTATTTGTTCAAATGGTTGGATATCTTTTGAAACTACTTGGATGGTGAATTTTAGAAATTGGGGAATTCCTTCGGCTCTTGGTCCTTATGGAATGGTCTGTGCATATTGGGACGACCTAAAAGGAGAGTTTCTCGGTGGAGAGGACTTTGCTGATATGAGAATTTGTTACTATGACGATAGTGCCAATCATAGATTTATTGTTGAGTGGAACGAAGCATATAATAAATTTGACGTCGATATGGTCGAAAAATTTCAACTTGTTCTTTTTGATCCCAATCACTACCAAACTGATGATGGTAATGGAGTTATTCAATTTAATTATCATACAATCAACAATCCGGATGCAACTAATAATTATACCACGATCGGAATAGAAAATATGACTCAAAGCGATGGAATTGAATATACTTTTGCCGGAATTTATCCTGCTTCTGCCAGTGAAATAGGAAATGAATTTGCTTTAAAATTTACTACAGATAATCCTGATAATCATACATTTTCTGATGATTCAATAATCTCAAATAAAAGTATAGTTTTACATGGTAATTATCCAAATCCATTCAATCCGGTTACTACTATCTCTTTTGAACTAACTATTGATAACACGGAAAATACAGAGATTTCTATCTACAATATGAAGGGTCAGAGAATAAAGAAATTAGAAATTAGAGATTTGAAATTAGGAATTAATAAAGTTATCTGGGATGGAACTGATGGTAATAATAATCAGGTTTCCAGTGGAATTTTTTTCTATAAACTTAAATCAGGCAAATTTACAGCTACGAGAAAGATGATCCTTATGAAATAAAAATCAGTGAATAACGATAAACATAAGAAAATATAACTCCCACAGAGTCACTTATTTTTTCCCTTACGAAGCTTTTCTTTCATATTTTCTAAGGTAAAAAAGATTCGGAAGGTTATTGTTATATTTCCCATAGTAAAAGATACTTCCGGAAATGAGAGATTGGGTACTTAGTAAACCGTTGAAACGGTTATTGAATAATTTTCCGTATTATTAACCACAAACTTAAGTTTGTGGTTAATTCTACTTTACGAAGTTAAAAATCGAGTATAAATATTTTTTGAAATATAGGATAAATTATTAATTTTTAGCTTTATTAATCGTATTTGAATGAATTTTGGGAAAGCTAATTATGTAAATGACCCGAAAATTAGCTCGTAATATTGATTTAACTTGCGAAAAGACAGGATAGTTATGAAATAATTTGAACTTCGTAAAGTAGAATTAATAAGATTGTCTCTATTACTTAACCGTTTCAACGGTTTCATATATTTCAGAAAAAAATTAAAATAACGGAATATTTTTGTCGAGATACTTTATTGTACATCAAAATTAAAACAAATTCTTAAAGAGGAAAAATGTACGCATTAATTATCGGATTGATCATTTTGATAATACTTTGGGTGATAGAATATCATCATCATCAATTTTATCGCAAAAAAATACCAATGATCATTCATGTAAATGGAACTCGCGGTAAATCTAGTGTAGTAAGATTGATTGCTGCCGGTTTACGTGCCGGTAACAAAAGAACTTTGGCAAAAACTACCGGTTCAGCTGCTGCATTCATCTTTGAAAATGGTTCCGAAACACGATTAATTCGATATTTTGGGGCAAATATCAAAGAACAGCTCAAGATCATAAAATTCGCTGCCAAACGGAAAATTGATTGTCTTGTGCTTGAGTGTATGGCGGTAACTCCCGAATATCAATGGATCACGGAACACAAAATGGTGAAAGCCGAGATATGTGTGATCACCAATTCACGACCAGACCATTTGGATGTGATGGGACCGGGAATTCGCAATGTAACACTATCTTTATGCAATACACTTCCTACAAATGGAGTTGTCTTTACAGCCGAGAAGAAAATGTTTCCCTTACTGAAAAAAGAAGCAAACAGAAAGAAGATAAAGATCACCCGAACTGATGAAACAGATGTAACAGATGAAAATATGGATGGATTCCCTTGGATAGAACACAAAGAAAACGTTGCTTTGGCACTTAATATTTGTGAATATTGCGGTATTGATAGAGAAAAAGCTCTCTCTGGAATGTGGAACGCAACTCCGGATATCGGAGCTACCGAAATTTTTGAAGTTCATCATAAAGCTAAAAAAATATTTTTTGCTCATTCTTTTGCGGCAAACGATCCTGAATCCACAATGGTTTTAATAGAAAACATTAGTGAATTACACTCACATCTGGATTCCAAAGTGATTTTATTGAGTACGCGGGCAGATCGTCTCTTCCGTTCCAAACAACTTATCGAAATGCTGGCTGAGATCAAGTTCAATCATTTGATATTGATTGGAGAACAAACCCAAGCAATGAAATCGTATGCTCTATCACATAATATTGAAAATGAAAAGATTTCAGATATCGGTTGGGTGGAAGGCTCACAATTGGTTCAGGAAATTGAAAAAATAAAAATTAACGAGATTCTTCTATTCGGTATCGGAAATATCGGTGGAAATGGTGGAATTATCTTACAATATTTTAAAGAGAGGAATAGGAAAAATGTTTGAAGTAGCGATAGGACTCGGAGTTTTAATTAGTTTGTTTTTTTTAGAAACATTTGGCTTGGCAGCCGGTGGTATTGTTGTAGCCGGTTATGTGGCAATGTTTTTACATCAACCTTGGACAATTGTGGCAACTCTTTCGATTAGTTTCATTGTTTATTTTATTGTAAAACTTTTGGGTAAAATTATGTTCATTTACGGAAGAAGAAGAATGGTTATTACTGTTCTGCTTGGTTTTATTTTGGGTTGGATCGCTCGTACTTATGGGATTTTTGCCGGATTACCCGGTGAGTATTCCGCTCAAATTATTGGATTCATTATTCCGGGACTAATCGCAAATTCTATGGAAAAACAAGGAGTTATCAAAACCTTAAGTATTATGTTCGTAGCAGCTGTAATGGTTCGTTTTATCTTGATTATCATCTTCAACGGCGAATTGATAGGTTAAGGAGGCAAAAATGTTCGTACCAAGTGCAAAATCAAATTTAAGTTTATTTATCTTACTCGTTGTTTCCATAGCTTTATTTATCTGGGTAGATAGTAGTCGTGAGTTCAGAAAACAAAAGAATTATGATCAAAAAATCAAAGCAGCGCAATTGATGCAAACTGCTGAAGAAACTATCAAGGAATATCAAGTGTCACGAGGATTTTTCATAGATTTGGTGAATGATCCGAACCAAACAACTCTAATCGGTGAAAAAAATACGATAATAACTACAGATAGAGGAAACTTAAATGCCAAATTGACCAGTTTGAATCCTAATATGGCTGCTGTTGCTATAGATTATTTAAAAAAAGCAAAACTCAAAAAAGGTGATGATATTCTCATAAGTTGCACAGCTTCCTATCCAGCAGTAAATTTAGCAGTTTTAAGTGCAGCTCAGACGTTAGGACTTAAAGTAACTATGATCTCTTCTATCGGAGCTTCAATGTTTGGAATGACGAATCCCGAATTTACTTGGCTTGATCTGGAAACATTACTTTTGGAAAAAAAAGTATTCTCTTTCAAAAGTGTAGCAGCTTCAATTGGTGGAGGACGCGACCTTGGTAGAGGTTTGAATAAAAACGGTCGCGAAATCATTATGCAAGCTGTAGAACGAAATGGAATTGAACTTGTTCACGAGAATAGTCTTGAAGAAAATATTTTAAAAAAAATGGAGATATTTGAAGAAAATTCAAAAAATCCTAAACTTTATGTAAATATCGGTGGTGGGCTTTCCAGCTTAGGAAATTCAATCAATGGGAAATTAATTAAACTAGGATTGAATAAATTTATCTCAATCAAAAATACGCCGCTTAAGGGAACAATGTTTCTGTTTGCCGATAAAAAAATACCGATTCTCCATCTTATGAAAATAAATGAAATTGCTGAAATTTATGATCTCCCCATTGCTCCGGTTCCACTTCCTGAAATTGGTTCGGGAAAAGTTTTTTTGAAAGAACATTATAATATCACAGTTACAGTTATAGCTATGATAATTCTCTCAATTCTGATTCTTTTGGTAATGTTTTTTGATCATCATCAAATGAAACTGAGAGACGATGAGGTTTACAAAGATTGATCATGTTTTCTATTAAAAAAGTATTTCTATCAATTCTTTTATTGGTCTTTATTTCAGGATTTGCAACAGAGATAAAAGTTCTTTCAAAAATAGAAAACTATCGAGTAATTAACCGTAAAAATAATAAGATTTATCATTACTACAAGTTAAATCCTGATGAAATACTCAAATTTAAAACTACTCATAAAGATTCAGTTGTAATTTTTTCCAGAATTATATTGAATAATGAAAAGAAAACGGAGTATTCTTATAAAATATTCAAACCGAATTCAGAGAAAAATATTATTAAGAAAACTACAAAAAGCAAACAGACAAAAGGTTTGAATGGTGAGATTATCTCAAGCTATAATAAGTACAAATTCAAAACAAAAAAGGAGCGGGGAATTTACAAAATCGAAAACAGTTCTTCGTATGAATTGCTCATAAAAATAAAAGATGATGATACCAAAAACTTGGAAAAACTGGAATATGTACCATTTTCTCCGTCATTCTACAGTAAAGAAATTATCCTGAAGATTGCAGACAAAGAATATACTTATTATTCGGGAAATTCCCAAAATATCGAATTTGTATTGGAAGGTCCAATCTATCTGAAATTTGTATCACGCCTTTTGTATAATTCTGCAAATAATGAACAACGGAATTATACTTTTTCAGTAATTGATAATGAAGTATTGAAAACTCAAAAGACAATTTCAACATTTCAATCCCCCAAAACATTAGTGATATCCGAATCTGATCAGAAAGTATCAAAAGGTGATGTGCAAATTATCAGATTGGAAACCGGAACTCACAGAATTAAATTTAAAACTGATGATAATTCTTTAATTTATCGCTTTTATATCAGTAAAAAATCTATAGGATAATTTATTATGAAAAACATATTTATATTGTTTCTATTAACAGCTTTAACGATAAATTGTGTCGCATTTATTCCAAATCTAAATTTTGATTTGAAAACTTCGTATAATGATAATATTTTGCAGTTATCACAAAATGATAAGGATAATTTTATTGATAATCTCAAACCGGATAAATTTCAAATTCACTCTTTGGATGATGTTATCAGCAGTTTGAAAAGTGAAATTGTTTTTAGACATAAGTTTTTTTATAATCATACTCAGAAAATCAAACTAAGCCAGAAATACGAAAAATTTTGGCACAATTCCATCAAGGATAATTATAATTTCCGGATTTTGATTCAGCAATATTTGAATCGCCAAATAAATATCAGTTTTGTTTATACTTGTCATCCCGAAATTTATGTGAATCATTATAAAAGTGTAGTGGATAAAGGTGTTTATCGAGAATTTACTTATGCCAAAAATGTTTATCAATCAATTCTCAATTTGAAGCTAATTTCTTTTTTATCTGTGCGTTACAAATTTGAATTTTCTCAACTTTATTTCAATGAATATTTTACGGAATATGATGCGAAAAATGTTTTTAATGAATTTAATATTGCTTTATCTCCATCCAAGAATATCAATGTAAATTTTTCTTATGGTTATAGAGATTCAGATGCAAGTGGGGAAGAAGCTTACACAGATCATCCTGAAATTACTAACCTGAAAAATCCGTCTTACGAACAGAATAGCTACAAAAGTGAATTGCGAATTAAAAACTTTGTTTGGGAAAAATTTGCTTTAACTCTTGGTTTTACTTATCAGGAAAAGTATTACAAATCTCCGTTTGAAAGTGATGAATATCATTATGCCCGAGATGAATTTGTTACAGTTTATAATTTTTCACCTAAATTTGTAGTAAATGACTTTTTGCAAGTAGCTTTATTTGGAAAGTACAACCTTAGAAAAATTCGCTCACCATTTGATAATGTAATCAGAGATAAGGAATATAATAATTATCAAGTGGGAATTGCTGTTGATCTGAATTTTAATAAATAGTTTTTGCCACGGACTTTCACGGACAAGACAAAGACATTTTGAAACCACGAATTTACACGAATTAACACGAAAAAAAATATTTATCAACGAACAAAACAAACAAACCGAACTACAAAGTATTTGCTCTTGTTCCCAAGCTACTGCTTGGGAACACAATGACTTATGAAGCCCCTGCTTCATTCTAGTTTAGCTAAGAAGGGGCTTAGCCTATTATTTCGTTACCAAACTGGGGTTTGGGAACGAGAATCGTAAATATTTTTTTTCTTCGAGTTAATTAGTGGTTTCATCTTAGAATTTCCATTTCTCATACGAAACGATTTTTTCTAAATCCAATCTTTTCTTACTTCCGGAAAATTTGCTAACTGCTTTGGCATAGAGTTTTTCTTTTTCTCTGGGAAATCCGAATGGACTCATTGCTACAACTCTTATTTCAGTTGGAATTGACAGAATTGATTTTACTTTATGTTCATTAAAAGCAGCCAACCAGCAACTTCCAATCCCGAAATTCCAAGCAGTTAGCATCATTTGTTGAAAGGCAATTGCCGTATCTACCAAATAATATTCCTGATTGTTTAATTTAACGCTTCTTTTAGGATTAGCACAGGCAATGATGATTATTGGAGCATCTTTGATAAAGTAATTTATTGTTCCGATCAAGCCGGAATGTAGGGAAAGTTTTTTCTTGATTTCTTCAGTTTTTACGACAATAAATCGCCAACATTGTTTATTTTGGCAAGAAGGTGCTGATCTTCCAGCTAAAAGTACTTTCTGTAAGATTTCGTCTGTTATTTCTTGATCGGCAAAACTACGAATACTTTTTCTTGTTTGGATTACTTCCAGAAATTTCATTTAGAAAGCAACGCCAAAACCAACATTTGTCACGGGGTATTTGCAGAGAGAATAATCAGCATAAAATTTCACCATTAGCATACTGTACCTGATTCCGGCAGTTGCTCTAAAATCATTTTCACCGTCTATTTCAAAATCAATATCAATTTGTGTAGATTCAAATCCATTTATGTTTGCATTATAAATCATTTGTTCTGTCTGATATTCAATTTTCAATTTTGTGTTTTCATATCCTAATCCACCATAAATAGTCCACATAAGTAATTTCTTACTGATCTGAGCGTTCATAGCAACTGATGTGACATCAATAAGATCACCAACTTTCAAACTCTGATAAACCATCTGTACAGCAAGGTCAATTGGAATAAGTTTCAAGAGTGATTTATTCAAACTATGTTTAATTCCAGCTCCGAGAAAGGAAACTTCTCCAAGGTTTTTATTAACTTCAGTTTTGGGAAAAAATCTAAACATCAATTCATTTCCAGCCGGTAATCCAAAATGAAATTGAGGTGTTATCAATGGAACAAGTGGCAATTCTGCTCCGTTGGGAAGATTTATCTCCATTCCGTTTGTATTAATCTCTTCTGGAATTGAATTGTTTATGGTGAAATCTCCACCTTGATCTCCAAATACCGTAGCCGATTCAACTTCTTCAGGTTGATAGACATAATAATCAGTTCCATCAATATTTACTATTAAATCAGGTCGTACAGCTTGAAAAGTTTTTGCCGAATTTGGAATAAAAGCTGCCATCGTGTTAAAAAATACTCCGAATCTGAATGGTTTGATAACTTTTGCTGTGTTGTAGAAACCAGAATTAAGGTTTGCGCCAAAAGCTGTTACAAGAGGTTGCAAATACATTTTTCCATTTTCCTTGCCAAATCTCTCCATCTTTTCGTCCAGACTTTCTGCCCAAATTGTTGCAAAAATCAGTGTGAAACAAAATACTAAAATTATTTTTTTCATAATTTCCTCCATAAAATTTTTATATTATTTTCCAATGTTTTAATTGATATTGGTTTGTCTAATAATTTCTTTATATTCTATCTCTACTAATCATAAGCAACCGTCTTAAGAAAATTCTTAATAAATAAATGGTCAAATTCTCCTAGGAATTCGATTTCTACGAAATATTTTTCGTTTTTCTTCTTTATTTTTACTGCCTTCCTATTATTATCTAATTCTAAAATGACACCTTTCAATTCATTACTAACATTTCTCACTTCAAATTCAATTTTCAAACTTACCCTCAGTCCATCTCCCTGCATTAAAATGTAGATTTAAGTGCAGGGAGAAGGACAGCAGTTTACCCTGTGAAATATTTTTTCTTATTTCACACGGGGATGAGTTCATTGTGGAAAATAAACAGGTCAGATATTGATAGTATAAAAAAATAAGTAACGAATCTAATAAAATATTTCATGAGTTTACTCGATATTTTATGATATATCAAATGCTAAAATCGAATATTTTTTGTCCAACATTATCTTTTTATGTCGCTTTTATAATTTACTTAAGAATGATGTTTAACCTGAATTCAGATACCATTCAATAAATTTGGGTTATATTAATTTTTTAAAAAATCAATCTTTTACAAATTATTACCTTATTTAAATTGTTGATAAAAAGATTAACTAATTATGTATAAAATAGATAACTTAGATAAATTAAATATTATAAAAATAAGTTGACGCTTGAATAAAGTATTTAAATATGGGATTGTAAAAATAAGTATCTTGGAGGTTTTATGAAATTATTTTATGTAATTGTTTTTCTTTTTACTGTTAGTTTTTTGTTTTCTACTACTTACAACACTCCTACAATTGATGGGACTTTTACGGAGTGGGATACGGATGAAGATTTGGGAACTCCATCTAATGAACCTACTTGGAAAATGTGGATTACTTGGGATGCAACCTACTTATACTTCGGCTGGGAGGTTACTGCAATATTTCCTTCTGCTAACGATTTTGTGGTTACTTATTTAGATACACAAGTTGGAGGAACAACTGGTGGTATCGCATCTAATCCGGAAACATTAGGTCTATATGCGGATATCTGCCTTAAGGTTGGACAAACTGTAGCAAATAGTGGTTATTATATTTATGATGATGTGAGTTCTTCTTGGGGAACAATTAATTCTGTTACTGCATCTGATTTGGTTATCATTGATAATAATGGGAATGCAGTTGATACGGCAGAATTGAGAATTTCTTGGGCAACTATACCCAATGGAGGAACTTCCGCTTCGCAATTAAACCTACTCGCTATTGTAGAAAGTAATCAGGGATCAGCATCTGCTGCATGGCCATCTGATAATACCGATACAGCTAATTCCACATATACTTATGCGTGGAATGAAACCGGGGGTGAAGGCGTAGCTCCCAATGGAGCTTCTGTAATTCAAAATCCCCCAGATGGTGGTTTACCGGTAACTTTATCAATGTTTGCAGCCGTTTATGCCAATGATATCACAACTTTAGATTGGCTTACCCAAAGTGAAATTGATAATGTCGGTTGGAATATCTATCGCTCCATTTCAGGTAATTTTGGGCAGGCTCTAAAAATAAATAGTAATTTCATCGAAGGTGCAGGCACAACAACAGAAGAAACAGAATATACATTTATTGATGATACTATTGATCCCAATTGGGGTACTTATTATTATTGGTTAGAAAGTGTAGATCTGTCTGGAGTATCAGAGCTTCATGGTCCCATAGATATTGAAACCATCAGTGATTATGATAATCTTAATCCACCGATTATCCACTTTAATGATGAAACATTTATTTATAGTATCTTTCCATCTCCCTTTAATCCTTCTGCAACAATAGGTTATTATCTTAAGGAAAGTGCTGAGGTGGTTGTGGAAGTATATAATCTCAAGGGGCAGAAACTCAGATCCTATCACGAAGGTTTCAAAGAAGGTGATATGAGATATTACGTTGCTTGGGATGGAAAAGATTTTGATGGTGCAATGGCAACTTCTGGTATTTACCTTTTTAAATTAACTGCTGGTAAAACCGTTAGTGTCAAAAAGGCTATGTTAACAAAATAATTATCAAATAAAAAAAAATTAAACGGAAGCATTTGCTTCCGTTTTTTTTTGCTCAATAATTATATTGTGTCAAATCAAGTATCGCAAACAACCGAAGACCTGCGTAAGCTCATCTTGTTTGTGTAAAGATACAAATAGCACAAAAGGCACAAACAGGATTGTTTGTGATACACATCGTCATTTGAGGTTTGAATTGGCACTAATATCTGAATGAAAATGAGTGAGTTCTATAATTAAAAACATTTTTGAAGATTAAATTAACCCATGCCTTTAGGCGTGGGCAGGTGATTAACCTCTTTATTCCCACTCCCAATCAGCTTTAGCTGATTGGGAGTGGGGAGCTTGGAGAAGGTAATTTCCCTACGACTAAAGTCGTGGTTTATTTGTAAATTGGTATTTATGTTCAAATACTATTTACATAAAAATAATTCTATTGATTTTATCAAAATTCTGACATTTATCAAAGTATGAATATATTCTAATTAAAAATTTATTTAGAAATATTAAGAAGAAATATTAATTAATGAAAAGTATACGATGGTTCACAATGTCTTTTGTAATAACCACTAGTGACAACAACAATAAAATTTGAACAATGAAACAATAATAAAATATTAAAAGAATAAATCAGATTAAGAAAAATAATTTGACAACTACTCTTAAAATATAGAGTTTGCTCTTAAATAAAAAGGGGGAATTATGAAAAGAGTAGTTTTTTTATGTTGTTAGTTGTTTTTAGTTTAGCTTTTTGGAGTTGTAGTCAAACACCAAACATTGTAGAACCGGATGAGGAATTTACTATCAATATGGACAATTTTAATCAATTTGTTCGTCCAGAATTTATTGATAATCGTTCTGAAGCTGAAATCGAACAATTCACAAAACAAGCATCAAACGAGTATATTTATAGAAAGAAAAAACCAACCAATCCAGGTGGCGGTGGAGGAGATGATCCTGTTGACCCAAATCCCAATCCACCAAATAAATATGCATATATGACTCTGTTGATTAATACAATTTTTCAAGACATATTTTTCAGTTCAAAACAGC